>NZ_JBYSXB010000049.1:0-38150 GCF_058781765.1 Arthrobacter sp. FW306-1B-G06A
GAACGCCTTCGCCATCACCTTCGAAGGAAGAATCAACTAAATGCCAACCCCGAATCCACCGTTAAACGGACACTCCCCGTTGATTGGGTGGGTTTGAAACCATCCGGCGGTTGGGTAGCCATGGTCAGGCGAGGGTGGTGAGCCTGAGCGAAGCGACCTTTGCGGTTCCTCCGGTGGTGTACAGCGACACGCCGGTGCCGGAGGGGTCTGGGAAGATCAGCTCGGTGAGGGTGACTTCTCCGTCTTGGGCGAAGATCTCCACAGAGCAGTGATCAACGAAAATGCGCAGGCTATACGCTCCATCCATGGCACGCAGGGGCGCGGTGTCGATCGATGAAAAGGCGCCGTGGAACGCGGTGTTGCCCGAGACCGTTCGATCCACGAGCAGTCTGCCGTCACCCGGACGGATGCCGATCCTTGTACCTTCGTTGCCGTTGCCGCGGATCACGAGGCCAAATTCATCTGCGGAACCGGGCACAAACGTTACCTCGATGAGTTGCACGGCGCCCCCGCCTGCCACGGAACGGATGCCATCGACGTCGAGCTCTGTGTAGGCAACTGTGCGGGTAAGCGCTGCGGGGTCAATCACTGCCTGCTGGGTGAGGTGCGGTGTCCCTTCAGAGGTGACCAGCGAGACCTCGCGTACAAGCGACATGGGGCTTCGCCACGGGGAGGTTGGAATGTCGTTGCCGTACTGCCAGTTGTTCATCCAGGCCATCATGAGCCGGCGACCGTCCGGAACGTTGCTGAAGGAAACGGCAGCGTAGTAGTCCCGGCCCCAGTCGAGCCAGTGATACTCGGTCAGGCGCGCCGGATCCTGGTCGCCTTCAGTGACCGTGGTTTCGGACCTGAACGTCACGCCGTCGAATTCGCCAACGAAGTACTGTCCCGCAGATCCTCCGTTTGGGCCGCCCGGATTGAGGTTAACGGTCAGGACCCATCGGATCAGGTCCTCGTTCCCGTCAAGTGGCAGAGGAAACAGGTCAGGACATTCCCAGACTCCGCCAGTGGCGTTGGCGGGCCCGAAACTGCTGAGGTAGTCCCAGCTCTTGAGGTCATCGGAGCGGTACATCACGACCGTGAAATCCAGTGCCTCGACAGCGACCATTACCCAATAGGCGCCGGCCGGGCCGTTGTAGCGGAACACCTTCGGGTCGCGGAAGTTCGCGGAATTGCGGTTCAGGACCGGGTTTCCGTGGTACTTGGACCAGGTGTAGCCGCCGTCCGTGCTCCACGCGAGTGACTGGGCCTGGATCCCGGCGTGCTGTGAGTTCTCCTTGTAGGCACTTGTGTAGATGGCGACCAGGGGTGCAACAGTTCCGTCGCCGAAGCCGCTGGTGTTGTGCTGGTCGTAAACGACGCTGCCGGAGAAGATGTCCTCGTATTCGTCGCAGGCAATAGCGACGGGTTGCTCTGTCCACGTGATGAGGTTCGTGGAGGTGGCGTGCCCCCAGGACATGTTTCCCCAGACATTCCCCAAGGGGTTGTTCTGGTAGTAGAGGTGGTAATTGCCCTCGTAGTAGATGAGGCCGTTGGGGTCATTGAGCCAGGTGTCCTTGCTGGCGTAATGCATCGCCGGCCGGAAAGCCTCACGTGTGGGCGCGGTTACCGCGGTCATGAATCAAAGTCTCATTTCATTTCGTCTTCCTGAGGAAGGGTGGGTGCGGCCATCCAGCCGGCGAACGGCGCGGGGCGCTGTGCGCGGGCTGGACGGATGCTGGTGTTAGCAGTTGCTCGTGTATAGGTCGTGCGTCCGCTTCGCGGCGGGATGCCCGGCCATGAGCTGGATGTCTTAGGTGATAGAGCGATGGGGACATGACTCCAAAGGCGGGAGAGGTCGGATCCTGAGTTAGGGGAAGAGGGCCCGGGCTCCTCCAAAGATCTCAGCCATGGTCCAGGCATCGAAGGAGAGCAGCCTCACGGTACCCTCGGCGGTCAGGCTCACGTGCTCGCCGGCCAGGGTCGGGTAAACGCGGGCGGTGAGCGGCTTGCCGTTGGCGAAAATTTCGACGGCGGATCGGTCCACCAGGACGCGCAGGTGCACCCGGCCGTCGGGCATCGGAAGCGGGGGCGGACTTGTCGTCGACATCAACGGTTGGATCGAGGCTGCTCTGAGTCCGGTCGAGGCGGAGTGTGCCTTGGCCGTCGCCTTCAGTGGTCCGGCACAGCTCGATCACTGTTTCCTCCTTGGATTTACCGGAGACGCCACAGTCAGCCGATCCCAGCAAGCCCAGTCGCAGCACAGCACCAGGCTCGAGCTGCACATCCAGTTCGAGGTCCAATTGGCTGCCGGACACACCGGTAGCCACAGGTGCCCCGGTACCCACCAGTTCCTGTCCAGGCAGGCCCACATGGTCCCGGCGCAGCTTCTCGATTTCAGGCACGGGCGCGAACCCCAGGGTTCCGTCGTCGGCCACGGTTGTGACGCGCGGCAAACTCATGACGCCCGACCACCCGGCCTCGATCATCGCGGCGTCGCTGCGGCCCTCCTGAAGCCAACCAAACATGATGCGTCGGCCGGACTCATCCTGGAATGACTGCGGCGCATAGAAGAACCGTCCACCGTAGTCGAGCCGATGCAGCCCGGTGGGCTCGAAGGAGTTTTCCGAATAGCGGCCGGTCCAGTACAGCGGGTGGCGCGTGTCGCCGTTGTCCCATGCGGAAAAGACCAGCACGTCGGGCGCGTCGCCAGAAGGAGGAACCGTACCCAACGATCCCTCGCGTGCCCGGAACAAGTCCACGCATTCCCACATGGTCCCGGTCCAATCGGAATCGGCAGGATCGCCCTGTGAGGCGTCGCCGATGAACAGGGGCCCGACGTATTCCCAGGAGCGCAGATCCTCCGACTCGTACAGGAACGCCGTGCCGCCGCGCCCACGGATGCCCGATCCCACCAACTGCCGCCAGATGGAACCCTCGCGCCATACGCAGTGATCGCGATACGCCGTGATGTCCACTCCGGCCGGCGGGGCTGCGATGACCGGGTTCTGAGGAATCTTGCTCCAGCTCAGGAGGTCTGCGGATCCGACGGCAACGCAGGGCAACTCCTGCTCGCCCAGCCGTCCCGAGTACACCAAGGTGGGTGTTCCTCCGTCGTTCACCAACACCCCCGACCAGCAGCCGTCGGCGTCCGGACCTGCGGAAGGTTCCAGCGCCACAGGCTGGTCCGTCCAGTGGACGAGGTCGGTGCTGGTGGCGTGGCCCCACTGGATGCGGTGGTGGAAGGCGCCTTCGGGGTTGTACTGGTAGAAGAGATGATAGGTGCCGTTCCACTGGCTCACGCCGTTGGGGTCGTTCAGCCAACCGGCCGGGGACACGAAATGGAAGCGCGGCCGAAGGGGGTCCGCATCGGCGCGTGCAATCAGTTCGTCCTGGGGGACGGTGCCGAGCGGGTGCGTCGATTCAGTCATGCGGAGGCCTTGCTGTCCGTAGGTTCAGTTGCCAGGGCGTGGCCGCCGGCTCCAGCCTGCGGGCGGTAGAGGTGGCAGCGCACCCAGTGGCGGTTTTCGGGGTTGCCCACACCGTGGCGAACGGGTTCCTCGGCCGAGCAGGCCTGGTTTGGGTCGCCGTCGAAAGCGCAGCTGGTCGAAGCCATCACAGCCTGTCGCAGCTCGGCCCGGCGGACGGGATCGTAGGAGCCCGCCCGGGCCGGATCCGGGACGGCTGAGACCAGCAGTTGCGTATACGGGTGGGCCGGGTTGGCCAGGAGGTCCAAGGACTCGCCCTCTTCAACGAGCTCACCGGCGAACATGACCGCCGTCCGGTCCGCGAGGTATCGGGCCGAAGCGAGGTCGTGTGTGATGTAGAGCATGGAGATTCCCTGCTCATCGCGGAGTTTGCGCATCAGGTTCAGCACGCCGATCCGGACCGAAACATCCAGCATGGAGGTGGGCTCGTCAGCGAGGATGACCTGTGGTTCCACGGCAAGGGCCCGGGCGATCGCGACTCGCTGGCGCTGGCCGCCGGAGAGCTCGTGCGGGTAGGAGTTCAACATGTCGGCCTGCAGGCCCACGGTGGTCATAAGCTCCTCGAGTCGCTGCTGTGTCTCTGTCTCGGAGCTGCCGCCCTTCCGGTGGATCACTAGCGACCTCCGCAGGAAATGCTCCACTCTGTGGGCAGGATTCAGCGAGCCGAAGGGATCCTGGAAGACCATCTGCAGTTGGGAGCGGAAGGCGTGCGATGCCTGGAAGCGGTCACGCTTGAGGACGTCGACGCCGTCAAGCAGGATCTCGCCGGAGCTCGGACGTTCCAGCCGGGCAACGCAGCGGGCCAGGGTGCTCTTACCCGACCCAGACTCTCCCACGAGGGCCACGATTTCTCCGCGGCCAATGGTCAGGTCTACGCCGTGCAGGGCCCGGACGGACTCCCGGGAGAACAAACCACCTATTGCGAAAGACTTTCCTAGTCCGCGGACCTCGAGGGCCGTAGCTTCTGTGTCGGCGGAGGGGCGCTGGGATGACAGCACAGCGTGGCTCATCGTGCGGCTCCTTCCAGGACGGCTGCTTCAGCGTCGGCACCAAACGGAGCCACGAAATGGCCGGGTGCTGCTTCGGTGAGGTCGGGGATGTTCCGGAACTTCACGCCGTCGGGCAGTCCGGTCAGCGGAACCCGCGGACCGGTCAGCGGCGGGAACGCACCCATCAGCGCCTGCGTGTAGGGGTGGCGAGGGTTGGCGTAGACGTCCTGGGCTTTCGCGGTCTCCACGATCCGGCCTCCGTACATCACGGCCATGCGGTGCGAGAGCTCCACCATGAGGGACATGTCGTGGGTGATGAAGAGGACGGAGAATCCCAGTTCGCGTTGGAGTTCCTTGATTTGGGCCATGATTTCCTGCTGCACCACCACGTCCAGGGCGGTGGTGGGTTCGTCGAGGATCAGGAGGGACGGCTTGAGCGCCACGGCCATCGCGATCACCGCACGCTGGCGCATGCCGCCCGAAAGCTGGTGCGGGTAGGACTTGAGTCGAGCGGAGTCGATCCTGACAAGTTCCAGCAGCTGGCCCGCGCGTCGGAGGGATTCCTTGCGGGAGTAGCCGGCGTGTGTGGTGAAGATGTCCACGATCTGCTCGCCGATGGTGAGCACCGGATTCAGCGAGTTCATGGCCGATTGGAAGACCATCGCCACGTCCTGCCAGCGGAAACGCCGCAGTTCCTCCGGGCTCATGGCCAGGACGTCCTTGCCGCCGAAGGAGATGCTGCCGGCGGCGATTTTTGCGGGGTCCTTGAGCAGCCGCATGATCGAGTTGGCGATGGTCGACTTGCCGCAGCCGGACTCGCCTGCCAGCCCGAAGACCTCTCCGGTGCCGATGCTGAAGGAAACACGGTCGACGGCGGTGGTGGAGCGGGTGTCGCCGATGTACTTGACGGTGAGGTTCTTGACGTCCAGGACGGGCTCGTGGGAGCCGAAGGAAACTTGGGAGACTGTCACTTGGCGGCGCTCCTTTCGGTATTCTTTGGGGTTTTGATCTTCCGCAGCCGCGGATTAGTGACCTCGTCCACGGCGTAGTTGATGAGCGCAAGTGCGAACGCGACCACCGCGATGCAGACACCCGAGGGAACAAAGACCCACCAGCTGCCGGTCAGTAGGGCTCCCTCGTTGCCGGCCCAGAAGAGGTTGTTGCCCCAGGAAACGGTGCTCACGTCACCCAGGCCAAGGAACTCCAGGCCTGCCTGGGCGCCGATGCCGTAAATCACGCAGCCGAGGAGGGTTCCCATGACGATCGATGCCATGTTCGGCAGGATCTCGCGGAACATGATGCGGCCCGCCCGTTCGCCGGACACCACGGCCGCGGCCACAAAGTCCTTTGAACGGATGGACAACGCCTGGGAGCGCAATACACGTGCCGACCCAGCCCAGCCGGTGACCACGAGCACAAGGATTACCGTGCCCAAACCCGGCGGCAGGAAAGCTGCCAGGATGACAAGGAGCGGGAGCCCGGGCAGGAGCAGGAAGACGTTGGTCACCAGGGACAGTGCTTCGTCAATGAACTTGCCGAAGTACGCCGACGCCAGGCCCACCAAAATGCCGATGAAGGTGGATGCGAAGCCCACAGTCAACCCGACGAACAGGGAACTGCGGGAGCCATGGACAGTCAGGGCAAGCACGTCCTGGCCTTTGGCCGTGGTGCCGAGCCAGTGCTCGGGAGACGGTTCCAGCGAGGCCATCGCGGTGATCCGCGATGGGTCTCCGGGGAACAGCACGGGGGCCAGCAACGCAAGCGCGATGAACACGAGCATCACGATCATGCCCACCAGGGCCTTCTTGTTGGTGATAAGTCCGTGGACGAAACTGCGGTTGGGCTTGCGGGCAGCCGTGGGCTCAGTGGGCTGCTTGAGAATTGCGGTAGTCATGATGGATCCCTCAGTTGCTGCGCACACGCGGGTCGAGGCGGACGTAGAGGATGTCCACGAGGAAGTTCGCCAGCAGCACGGCGGCGGTGATGGTCAGGAACAGGCCCTGCATGAGCGGGTAGTCGAGGCCTTGGACGGCGTTGAGGAGCTGGTAGCCGACGCCGGGATACGCGAACACCACCTCGGTGAGCATTGCACCACCCACCACGAAGCCCAGGCTCATGCCGAAGCTCGTGACCGACGGGAGCATGGCGTTCCTTGCCGCGTAGCGGAGCATGATGCGGCCCGGCCGGAGACCCTTGGCCTCGGCCATGGTGATGTAGTCCTCGGCGTTCGTGGCGATCATGGTGTTCCGCATGCCGAGCATCCAGCCGCCGATGGACACCAGGACGATCGTCAGCGCCGGGAGCACAAGGTGAGCACCGACGTCGCCGATGAACTCCCAGGTAAACGCGGGCTCCAGACCATCCGTGAAAGCGTGGCGGATCGGGAACCAGCCCAGGACTACACCGAACAGGTACAGGGCTCCCATGGCCAGCCAGAAGTACGGGAAGGATCCGATGAAGATCAGGAGCGGCGGCAGGGCGGAGTCGATCGCGCCGCCGCGTCGCCAGGCGGCCAGCATGCCGAGGAGATTGCCGATGATGGCGGCGAACACAAGTGCGGTTCCGCCCAGCAAAAGGGTCCAGCCGATCTGGCTGGCGATGACCTCGGTGACCGGGGTGGGGAAACGCGAGATGGAGACACCCATCTGGCCGGTCAGGATGTTGTGCATGTAGTCGACGTACTGTTCCCAGAGCGGCCGCGTATCCACGCCGAGCATCTTGCGCAGGGCTTCGATCTGTTCGGGCTGCATCTTGCCCTGGGTACGGGCGAACATGCGTGAGACGGGGTCTCCCGGCATGAAACGCGGGAGCAGGAAGTTCAGGGTGATGGAGGCCCAGAAGGCGATCAGGTAAAAACCCAGGCGGCGCAGGATGAAGCGCACGGTTGCTCCGTTCGGGAAAGGCGGGGTCCGGGACGACAATGGTCCCGGGCGGGAAAGATGAAAAGGTTCTCGGCCGGTGGGAACCGGAATATGGCAACTGCAGCCACCGGCCGAGAAGTGGCACCGGCTACTTGCGCGGTTCCAGGGTGGTCAGGACCAGGACCGTGGTGGGGGAGCGGTCAGAGAGCGTTGCGTAGGGGTTGTCCTGAGTGGGCCATCCCGTGAAGTGAACGTCCGTGTAGTCGCCCCATTCGGGGCCGGAGAACAGCGGAACCGTCGGGGCCACCGCGTTGTATTCCGCCTGAAGCTGGTTCGCGATCTGCTTCTGTGCGGCTTCGTCGCCAGCAGAAGCAAACTGCTGCAGGAGATCATCGGCCTTTGGATCGCCGAAACGGTGGTAGTTCTCGGTGGCCTTGGCGCCCACCGGCTTGACGGTGGATGTGCCCATGGTGGAGCTGAAGTACTTGAACGGGCTGGGGTCGTTCGCGCTCCAGACGATGCCGGTGTCGAACGTTCCCTGCTCGTAGCCGGAGACGACGGAGGCCCAGTCAGGGGAGTCCACCTTGGCGGTCACGCCGATGGCCTGGAGGTTCTGGGAGATCACGTTGGCCACGGAGAGCCAGTCGGAGGAGCTGGCGCCCACGGAGATCTTGAACTCGAAAGGCTTGCCGTCCTTGAGGGTGCGCTTGCCGTCCGCGCCCTTGGGGTAGCCGGCGCCGTCGAGCATCTTGTTCGCTTCGTCGACATTCAGCTTGGTCCAAGTGCAGTTGTTCGCCACATCGGCGTTCTTCCAGCTCGCGTAGTTGCCGGAGAGGCCTGTGCAGTCGGCCGGAGTGGCGTACCCGCTCATGCCGATCTTGGTGACCTGGTCACGGTCAACCGCCATGCTCAGGGCCTTGCGCACCGTCGCGTCATTGAACGGCGCCTTGCTGGTGTTCAACTGCCAGTTGATCATGGCGCCCGTCGGCGGGAACCAGAAGTGGCGGTGGTCCTTGTCTTTTGAGATGAAGGTCTTCTCGATGTTCGGGATGAACTGGGTGGACCAGTCCACATCGCCGTTGACGCTGGCCAGGTTGGCGGCATCGTTTCCGGACATCGCCAGCATCTTGATGCCGGCGATCTTCTGCTTGTCAGGCTGCCAGTAGTTCGGGTTCTTCTTCAGCACGAAGGACTGGGACTGGAAGCTGTCCACCTGGGTGTAGGGGCCGGTTCCCACGGGGTTGGCGTTGGTGTCCTTCGCCGGATCGGCGATGGATGACCAGATGTGCTTGGGGAGGATGGGGAGCTGCCCGATCTCATAGAGCGCGGGGGACCAGGGCTTGTTGAAGGTGAATGTCACCTTGTCGGTGCCCGCCGGAGTGACGGAATCCAGGTACTCGAAGCCGCCCTTGAGCTTCTTCTGCAGCTGGAAGGTGTAGGCCACGTCATCGGCGACGAAAGGCTGCCCGTCGGACCACTTCACGCCGTCACGCAGGGTGAAGGTGACGGACTTGCCGTCCTTGGCAGCGTCCCAGGAGGCGCCCAGCCAGGGGACGGTGTTGCCTTTGGCCGGGTTGAAGACCAGTAGGGGTTCGTAGATGGCCTGCTGGACCATGGGGTTCACAGTGGGGGCGAAGGGGTTGAAGTTACGGTCGAAGGTGCTCATGTCCTCACGCGGGATGGTCAGGAAGGCGTTCGCGTTGGCTCCGGCGTCGGTGCCGGCGGACTTGTTGACAGTGGCAGCGCAGCCGGTCAGCAGCATTGCACCCACAGCCAGTCCGGCCGCTGCAATGCGGGCAGACCTCAAGAGTCGGGGTTGTGTCATGATGGGTATCTCTTTCCTATCTTCATCAGCAAGGTGAAGGGGTGGGTAAGGGTTTGCTCTTCGAAACTTGATTTCGCGGTCAGACCGAAGAGCGTTCTAGCAGCGGACAGTCGACCAATTGCTGGTCGGCAGTGATCGGCTGTCCTGCTGTGAGAGCTGCGAGCGTCTGGACTCCCAGTGCGCCCATTTTTTCGAAGGGCAACGCAACCGTGGTCAGTTTTGGCCTGAGGTAGGCCGCGATCAGTTCCTGGTTGTCGAAGCCGATCACGGCGATGTCCCCGGGGATGGTCAATCCCCGTTCCTTGATGGCGTCATAAGCGCCCATCGCCATGCGGTCATTGAGGCAGAACAGTGCGGTCGGCCTGTCCTGCTGGGGGTAACGATCCAGGATTTGGCACGCCGCCTCGTAGCCTCCATCCGCCGTCGCATGCCCGGACACCACCAGCTCCGGATCCAGTTCGAGCCCGGCGCCGGCGAGTGCTTCGCGGGCACCCTCCAAACGCCCGACGGCCGCGGGAATGTGCGGGTCCAGGTTGATGACTCCGATCCTGCTGTGGCCGGCCCGGAGCAAACGATCGACGGCAACCCTGCCGCCCCCGCGCTCGTCCGGGACGATCGAGGGCAGCTTCCCGTCCGCGTCGAAACAATTGATCAGGACAGTGGGAACCTCGTGGGCGCTTTCCGGAACATGTACCCCGCGGTGGTATGTTGCCGCGTACAAAAGTCCTTCCACTCGTTGTTCCAGCAGCTTTTCCGTTGCTGCATCTTCCAGGCCTTGGTTGGGTCCTACGGCATCGGCCTGGTCGGAAGGCGCGATGAGCAGGAACCGGTGGTCAAGCCAGGCTTGATCCTGGGCGCCCTTGATGATGTCCACCGCAAACGGGGCCGTCACGATCTCGGTGACGAGTCCGTACCAATCACTGCGTTGGGAAGCCAGTGCGCGCGCTCCGGCATTCGGGCGGTAACCCAATGCCTGGACGGCGTCGTTGATGCGGATGCGCGTTTCCTCAGAAATGCTGGCGTTTTCGCGGTTGTTCAGCACGAACGAGACCGCCGTCCGGGAGACACCGGCGTGCTGGGCGACATCACTCATGGTGACACCCCGCTGCCGCACAGCCGCGGCTTTCTGGGGGGTGGTGGTTTTCGCCATTGAATGCTCCGTGTCTTCGTTGATCCTGCGCGCAGTACCAAGGGTTCGGTCTGAGGTCGTATCGCAATCGTTGGCAAGTAACGCGAGTTACCTTCAGCGGTGTGATTGAGGTTACACGCGTTACCTCGTAGCTGTCAACGGCTTCCACCGGCATGCGGGCAGTTGGTTCACGATCGCTTGAGCCAGGCCGGGCGTCGGAGGATTTGACTGTTGACTTGTCCGGTGGACAAGCCGTAGGTTCCCTTTTTGACAACGTTGTCTTCGTTCGGTGGATCTGACGCAAGCAGGTGCACTTCAAACGCCCGCAGGACGCCCGGGTCCACGGCATCGAAACCGTCTACCAGAACCTGGCTGTCTCCCCGGCACTTGATGTCGCCTCGAACCTGTTCCTCGGCCGTGAAGAGCGCCTCCCCGGCCTACTGGGAAGCGTGTTCCGGATGCTCGATACCAAAGGCATGCGCAGGAAAGCCAAGGAAGAACTGACACGCCTGGGCATCTCCACCCTGCAAGACGTCACAGTGCCGGTCGAGAACCTCTCCGGCGGCCAGCGCCAGGCCGTCGCCGTTGCCCGCGCGGCTGCCTTCGGCTCCAAGGTCGTCGTCCTTGACGAACCGACCGCCGCCCTGGGAGTCCGCGAATCAAACCAGGTCCTCCAGCTCGTCCGCGACCTGCGCGACCGCGGCCTTCCGGTCATCCTGATCAGCCACAACATGCCACACGTGTTCGATGTGGCAGACCGGATCCACATCCAGCGCCTGGGCAAGTGCGCGGCCACCATCACCCCGCAGTCTCACAGCATGACCGACGCCGTCGCGATCATGACCGGCGCAGCCAAGGCCTGACAGGGCCGATCGGCGCTTCCCGCTCCCTCGGGACCCCTTCTCCGTCCGCGGACCTGCCAACAGGTCCGTGGACGGATCCATCCCGGGGCTCCCACCAACGGCAATCCGAAGAAAGAACCACGATGCACAAGCTCCAACCGGCCGCCCCCGCCCACGACCAGATGGACGTCATCGTTATCGGCGAAGCCCTGATCGACGTCGTCAACGGCCCCGAAGGATCCATCAGCTATCCAGGCGGGTCCCCGGCAAATGTCGCCTACGGCCTTGGCCGGCTCGGCATCCCGACCGGGCTGCTCACAGCGATCGGCGACGACGAACACGGCACCGCCATCACCAACCACCTCCACAGCGCAGGCGTCCGGCTTCTTCCCGGATCCATTTCCCTTGAACGGACAGCAACCGCCACCGCCACCTTGGCGGCCGATGGCTCCGCCAGCTACGAGTTCGACATCGCCTGGCAGCTGGCACCTGTGGCGCCGGCCATGATCCCGAAAGTTCTCCACACGGGCTCGATCGCCACGTTTCTCGCGCCAGGAGCCGCCACAGTCCGCACCCTCCTCGAGCAATGCCACCAATCATGCCTGGTCACCTACGACCCCAACATCCGCCCGGCTCTCCTCGGCAGTCACTCCGAGGCGCAGTCAGTCTTCGAGGACCTGCTCCCGCTCACGGACGTCGTGAAACTCAGCGACGAAGATGCACACTGGCTGTACCCCGCATTCTCCCCGGACGAGGTCCTCTCCCATTTACTGGAACAGGGCGCGCGCCTGGCCGTCATCACCAAGGGCGCAGAGGGTGCCCTGCTGGCCACACCCGATGCCCGGTTCAGCATCCCATCCGTGAAGACCAAGGTTGCCGACACCATCGGGGCAGGCGACGCCTACATGGCCGCACTCATCTTTGAACTGCTGACCCGGGGCGACGAGGCGTTTACGCCGCCCGGGCTCGAAGCCATTGGGCAGACCGCGTCGATGGCCGCCGCAATCACAGTGAGCCGTCCAGGCGCCAACCCGCCTACCGCTGAAGAGTTGCAGACGCGTCTGGCAGGCCCTCGGCGACGTCGGCACACCGTCGCCTATTCCTGAGCGGCCATCGCCCGATCTCGGGCTGTCAGTTCCACGCACCGCCGTCCATTTGTGTGCGCTCATTCAGGCCAAGAATCGAGACCTTCAACGACGCTAATGCTCTTCATGTTCCTGCACTGCGACGGAAGCCACAGCTGAGAGTCCGGGGCATTGGCCACGATTCAGCTCGTAAAGGTCACGCTCTCAAAGTCGGCGCTCCAGGAGCGCGCCGCCAGATCCTTTTGCGGCAATCCCAGCGAGAGCTCCTGTGAAACGCAAGAGCCCGGCATGGGTCGTCGCTGATGAAGCTGATATCCAGTAGGCCCCGAGCCGGGTCCATCTTTCCCGTCGAGCGAGGCGGCAGCTCGGAAGGTGGACCCGTCGAATTTCGATTTGGAAGTGCACGGGTCCGTCCTGTCCGGGGTCCAGGATCAGGCCGGACCAATACTCGCCGTGTTTGTCTCGGCGTTCTCATCCCGTCACGCCGATGTGGTTGGTGTCCAGGGTGATGCAGCCACCCCCGGTACCCGTGGCTCGTATCCACGGACCCGCAGCCTCGCTACCTCTCCTTTGAGCCGCGGGGAAATTGGTCCCCGGCTGTGGACAGGGAACAGGCCATCCGAGGAGGCAGAAGCGACAGTCCGCTGGCGGCGCTAGTGCTTCCACAGTCCGTTGCGCACGCGCGCTACCAACAGCGTTGCTCCGGGTGAAATTTCGACGCCGATGACGGGCAACAGCGACAAGGACCCCATATCCATTGAGCGTCCGGGGTGCCGTTGGGTCGGCCGGGGGTGCCGGCGAGGTCGCAGCTGTGATTGCCTTCCAGGCTTTACCGGCGTCGTCGACAGCGGGATGCTTCAGCCGGGCCTCACGCCGGGTCGTGCCTCGTTGGCAACGAGTGGCGGGAGGGGTATTCGCCTTGGCTTAGCTTTGACCGGATGCGTGCTCTATGCAATACGGAGTCCAAGGCCTTGCCTCCAGGCGACCCTCCGCGATGGGCTTGCCGCACACGGCGCACAGTCCGTAACTCCCGTTGGCAATCCGCAGCAAAGCGGCCTCGATCTGTTCCAGGCCCACCCGGCTCTGCTCCATGAGTGCGGAAGCCTGGGAAAGTTCGAAAGCGATCGTGCTCCCTTCCGGATCGTGTTCGTCGTCGACGTTCGCGTACTGCCTGGCGACGTTTACCGAAGTGATGTCCCCAAGGAGGGCTTTCAAGAGCGCAACCTTGCGGTCACGTTCCTCCTCAAGGAGTACTCGGAACCGCTTCGCATCGACCATGGGACGAAAGGCTACCGCACAGTTGAGCTTGAGTGGGCCAGGCCGCGAGCTCGTGGGACTGCTCTGACGACTGGGAGCACCGCGACTCGGCAGCGCACAGCCGCCCAGGATTGCCCAACGTGTGGTCGATCGAAGGCCGTGACGCCTACTGCGGGTCGCGCCGGACTTCAGCTGGAGTCCATCCCAGGGCTGGACCGAGTTTGCTGGCGATGTCGGTGAGGATCTGGATGTAATCCTCGTGGTCGAAGCTGAAGGGCAGCGCAAACGCCACCTCGTCGACTTCCTGGAATCCTGCGTGTGCGTATAGCTGCTCGGCGATCTCGTCGCTGGTACCGATCAGATCCGCGGCGAACAGCATGCCCCTTGCCCCCTGCGGCGCCCGTGTGCGGGGAGTGCGTTCATCAACATACCACTGGTATTTCTCCCGCTGACCCGGCGAAGCCAAATCAGTTGGGATCACCACCAGGCCCTGCGACACACCGGGGACACCCGATCGGTGACGCCGGCACGTACCCCGATGGTACATTTCCCGTCGGCGTCCTGATGACCGCCCCGCCGGGCGAGGTCAAGAGCGCGCTGCCGCTGGAGTCCGAGTTCGGCGTGTTCGAGGCGCCCTTGGAGGATTACGACGTCGTGGAGCTGACCCGCTTCGCCCGGCCCCTGATGCGGGGCCGGGTGGCGTTCGGCGATTGTTTCGCTGCGCCAGTGCCCGGCGCAGGGTGACCAGGCATTGGCGCGTTACCTTGACCCCGGTCCATCATCCTTGGGCCGTTTGCCGGGAAGCAGCAGGGCACAGATCCTTTTGAAGACGTGGAGCGGTGTGGGCGCCGGACGCCAGCTGGAAACAGTGCCCGGCCGCGTCATGGCGTCCGGCCGGACGGTGACCGCCCGCTCTACGTTGGGTCCGCCGGGGTTTGGGCGCTGCTGTTCAGGATGTAGTCGGTTGCTGCTGGTCCGGTCATGCGCAGGCTCGGGAACGTCCAGCCCTTTCCGGTCTTTTCCGGGCGAAGCCCCGCGAGGCGGAGTGCGGTGCGGAAAGCCTGGTCGGGCACGGGGACTCTCCGGTTCAAGGAACACCAGCTGACGTAAAGCCCATAGAACGCGTCGGCGTTGATCCCTGAATCGCTCGCGTCGTTAACAATGCAGTCCCGAAGGAACTGGCTGATCTGTGAAGGGGTCATTCTGTGCTCCTGGGAATTTAGGGTTGGATTCCGTAGATGAATTCCTTGGCGTGGGCGACGGCTTTTCTGAAGGCGTCGTTGCGGAGGGTGACTTGCCCGGGGTTTTTGGGGTCGGTTTCGAGGTAGTTCGTGTAGCCCGGCCGCAGGACCCAGATGTCACCGGACGGGGGGAGGTAGAAGACCCCGAAGGAACGGTGCTGGGGATCCTCGGTCCAGATGGGGACGACCGCGACCGCGGCACCGGTGTCCGGGTTGATCCATTGGGCCCGTGGCATGGGTTGTTCGTGGGTTTCCGGGTCCAGGAACGGCGCTGTTCCTTTGCCCCACCGCTTTTCGAAGCGTTCGTAGAAGGCGGGCATCAACTGGTTGTCGTAGGGTCGCCAGGCACTCATGGAAGCTCCTTGGGATTGCGTGGATTTCCGGCTCTCTCAACGTCGGATCCATCGGATCAGCGTGTAGCCGGTTGGCGGATATGACGGTTCCCGGGCCGGCATTCCCGGGTACCGTCCGGAGGGCGGCTCCCAGATGACCGGTCCGATCAGCAGCGACGCGGCGGGAAGCAACTGCCCTGGGATACGCACGGAGGCGGCGTCGGGCCGCTGCGGCTTGGCGTTCGCGGCTGGACGCGGGTGCTCCCGGTCGTAGGCGGCCCGCTTTTCCGGGTTGCCGAGGATGGCGTAGGCGGCCATGATGTCCCGGAGCTCTTCCTGTAATTGCTGTTCCGCCAGGCTGGGGCGTTCACGGGGTGCATGGGCCGCCCGGGTGTCGGGGTGCAGGCCGCGGATGAGGGTGCGGTAGGCGCGGGTCACCTCGCGGGCCGTGGCGGTGGGGGCGATATGCAGGATGCCGTAAAGGTCGGGGCGGTTGTTCCTCATCGTTGGCGTGTTCTGTGTCTTAGATGCGGGGTGTTCTCGTGGGAGGTGGATGGTCCCCGGCCTGTTCGGCCGGGGACCATCGTTGCGGGAGTCATCCTCGGGGCCTCATCCATCCGTGCGCAGGCTGCGCTGTGGCGTGGTCTGTGAACCCGACCGCCCTCTTCACATGGTGGGCCGCTGTGGTGCTCCCGGTCCGTGAGGCTGCGCCGGCGGTCAGGCGTTGATCTCCTGGCGCTGTTGTCCGGTGGTTTCGATTTCGATGCGGCGCGGCTTTGCTTTCTCCGCGACCGGAATGCGCAGGGTCAGGACGCCGGCGTCGTAGCTTGCCTTGACACCGTCGGTGTCCAGCGCGTCGCCGAGAATGAGCTGTCGGCTGAAGACGCCGCGGGGGCGTTCGGAGGCAATCAGTTCCGTGCCCTCGCCGACGGGGTCCGGGCGCTCGGCCTTGACGGTCAGGACGTTGCGTTCGACGTCGATGTCCACCGAGTCCACGTTGACTCCGGGCAGATCGAAGGCGACCACGAAGTCCTCGCCTTCCCGCCAGGCGTCCATCGGCATCGCCGCCGGCCGGGTTGTCGTGCCGAGCACCTGTTCGGCGAGCCGGTCGAATTCACGGAAGGGGTCCGTTCGCATCAGCATGGTGTGTCACTCCTTGCAGATCGCAGCTTTTTTGTTGTCAACCCAGCCGATCTATGGTGGCTGGTATATATTTCTTATAGCACTGCGCAGGGGTCGGGGCAAGCCTGATTTTCGACGGATTTTGGAGGTGCCCGATGGGACAGACCGACGATCGGGGGAGGGGCGTGTACGCGATTTCCGTTGCCGCCGAGCTGGTGGGAACGGGGCAACAGAACCTGCGCCTCTATGAACGCAAAGGCTTGTTGGAACCGGGCAGGACCCTGGGCGGGACCCGCCAGTACAGCGAGAACGATCTCGTGACATTGCGGCGGATTGGTGAGCTGCTGGAGCTGGGGCTGAACCTGGCCGGCGTCCGGATGGTCCTGGTCCTCGAAGCCGACAACCGGCGCCTCGAGGCGGAACTCAGGTCCGCGAACGCTACCCGGGACACCGCCCGGCCCCGGTCTGGGTGAAGACGAGTGCGAAAGAGCCCCCATGATCGAGGGAATTCGATGAAATGGCCTGAGCCGCCGCGACCGGCCCGAGGCAAAGATGGCGGGTGGCGCGGCCGGGGTCACTTGCCGGGGGTGATTGCAAGGCCGGCGGTCAGGGCGGCCAGCCCGAGCTCGAACTGCTTCTTGCCGGCGACCTCTGGGAGCTCATCGAGGATGCCGGCGAGAAATGGAACCTCGGCTGGAGGCAGTTTGGCAACTTCCCGCCGCCAACTCGCCGCGTACGTCGCTTGTTGCTGCCGGTGTGTGCGCGGTATTTCCCAGGCCACAAAACCTGTGGCATAGGTGAGGACGGCGTAAACCGCGTGGACGCCTTGCGCCGGGGGCATCCCGGCCCTGGCCAGCGGTCCGAGGAGGGCCTCGAGCCCGTGGAGGAAGCCGGGCCCGATCACCGCCCGGGAGAGGAAGATCATCGGTAGGCTCGGGTGCTCGATCAGGTTCAGGCGTAGTGCCCGTCCCCAGGCATGCAGGATCGCCCCGACGTCATCGGGGAGCGGGTGGGGGAGGTGGAGGTCTCGCAGACCCCGTTGGGCGATGGCATCGAGCAGATCTTCCTTGCCGTTCACATAGCCGTAGGTGGTCATCACTCCGCAGTTGAGGCGGCGGGCCAGCATCGGCATGGTGAGCGCCTCGAGACCTTCCTCGTCGGCCAGTGTCAGCGCGGCTTCGACCACTTGCTCCCGGGTCAGGGAGCCGCGCGGTCGCCGTTTTCGCGGGGTCTTGACAGGGTCCTGCATGGAGGTATCGTACTACTTACGGTAAGTAATACGCTCCTGGAGGTGAGAGCGGATGCCCCCGGACCAGTTTGTCGGCCTCGCGGTGAATGTCGTGGTTTACCTGGCTCTCATCGCTTTCGTCCTCTATCGGCAGATGATGGCGCAACCGCTCAGGGTTCGCCCGCTCGTGCTGCTGCCGGCGGTCCTTGGCCTCTTCGGACTCCAACAGCTGGCCCGCCAGTCGCTCGCTGCAGACCGGGGCCGGGTAGTCCTCCTTGTTGTCGGCCTCGTCATTGGATTGGGCGCCGGTCTGTGGCGGGGGACGACGTTCCGGGTTTGGCCCGATGCCGGCCGGGTGATGGTCAAGGGCACGGCAATGACCCTGGTGACCTGGGCGGTGCTCATTGTGATCCGGTTGCCATTCGCGTTCCTCGGTTACGCGGCCAACCACTCTCAGGGTTTCGTGGTGGGCGAACTGCTCCTGGCCCTGGCAGTGACGTTCGCCGCCCAGAACGCGGTGATCTGGGCCCGGGCAAAGGGGCTCAATGTTGACGAAACCATAGTCCGCCCTTCCAACCGGAAGTGGTAGGCCATGACCGTCGCAGCCCGGTGGCCGGAAATGGAAGAGGCAAGGAGGGGACATGGAGTCATCGCCCTCAGCGGCACGCGCGCTTGACTCGACGGGTGGGCCGCTGATGCCGGGCCAGAAGGCGATCTTCGCAGTCGCGTGCGTCGTGGCCGGTTTCCTGCCGGTCTCGGTCGGATACGTCCCGGATGAGGCCACCCGGCTCGTCTGCGGTCTGGCCGTCACCGGCGCTTTGCTTGCCATCGCCCTGCTGGCGAGGCGAAATGCCGCTGTGCACAGGTACTGGGAGATACCCCTGGCATTCTTCGGCATGTCCCTGTTCATCCTGGCTGACCGCTACGTTCCGGGCTTCCTTGCAAGCCAGGTTCTCCACAGCCCCCCGGTCGCCGGGAACCCGCTGGCATCGACGGTTCCCGCTACGGTGATCATCGAGCTCGACGAACTGATGCTCACCGTCGTCGCTGTCCTACTTGTGGTCTGGATCTCAAGGAGCTCGCTGGCCTCGGTCTACGTCCGCTGGGGGCGGTTCGGAAGGGCTTACGTGATCGGAATCGCCGCTCTCATCGTCTTCTACGTACTCACGTTCGGAGTGCTGTCGCACTCGCGTTTCATGCCTGTGCACGGCGCCGTCGGTTTTGGCCGTTACCTCAGCCTGACGCCTGCACTCTTTGTCGCGGCGGCCGCCAACGGGTTCCTGGAAGAGCTGACGTTCCGCGGACTACTGATGTCCAGGCTGAACATCGCCTTCGGTCCCTACCTGGCGACGACTATCCAGGCGGCAGTCTTCGCGTCCTGGCACGTAGGCGTCACCTACACGGCCTCCGGCCTCGTCTTCATCGTGTTGTTCGCCTTCCCACTCGGCCTGATCGGCGGCTATCTCACCCGCAGCTCGGGCAGCATCATTCCCTCTACCCTTTTCCACGCGGGCGCGGACATACCGATCTACCTCGGTTTCCTCTCCTACGTCCCATAGCGCTCCCCGCAGGTCTCCGCTGATCCGGATCGATTCCCTGGCGTCCCATTGCGGTCCTTGGCCGCTATACCAGGGCGGCACCGGTGTCTATTGATCGAACCGGGGGTGAAGCCGGCTTCCAACGGCGCCAGGCGGCGGTCATCTCGGCTTAGCCCGGCCAACTGCCAGATGCACGCTTTCAGTTTGGTGGCTCAGGGAGCGAGAACCTGCGCGTTATGGATGCACGGGACTCACGAACTAGGGTTGCCCGCTGCGAGTGCGGGGGCTTGCAAACGTTTCGCCGTTGACAGGAACACCGACGCGGCCTGATGTCCGGCCGGGCTGAGCCTGCGGTTCGCGAGGTGGGCGAGGAGGATCCGCCGGGTCGGGGAACCGTTGAGCGGAACGGCGATGATGTCGGGGCGGAGTGCACTCAGGGCGAGCCGCGGGGCCAGGGCGATGCCGATACCGGCGGCGACCATGCCTTGGGTTTCCTGGTAGTCGTTGGCTGCGAAGGCGATGGCCGGTTCGAATCCGGCGTCGCGGCAGACCCGCCGGAGGACGTCGGCCACGGGGTGTTCGTCGCGGACGATCCATTGCTGGTCGCTGAGCGCGTCGATCCGAACCGAGCGGAGTGCGGCGACGGGGTGGTCCCTTGGAACGAGCAGCATGGTGGGGTCCTTCATGAGCGGGACGAGGTTCAGGTCCTCGTCCTCGATGCGCTCCCACGGGTAGTCCCAGAGCAGTGTTAGTTCGATGTCCCTGCGCCGCAGCCGTTCGAGGAGGCCGTCGCGACGGGCACTAACCACCGTGACCGCAACGTCAGGGTGGCGGGCCCGGAAGGCTAGCACGACGTCGGGCATGAGGGAGGCGCCGACGGTGGGGAACGTCCCCATGTGCAGTTGGCCTCGCCTCAGCCCCGCGAACTCGCCCATCTCGGCCCGGGCGGCTTCGATTGTCCGGTCGATTTCTTCCGCGTAGCGCAGGAGCGCCTGACCGGCGTCGGTGAGCACGACGCCCCGTGGATGGCGGTCGATCAGTGCGACGCCCACTTCGTGTTCAAGCTTGGCGATCTGCTGGGAGACGGCTGAGGTCGTGAAGGACAAGGCCGTCGCGGCGGACGTCAGGGAGCCGGAACGGCTCACCTCGCGGAGCAGGTGGAGTCGGTGCAGGTCAAGGTCGGCCATGCATTGAGTTTAGCAAAAGTGAACGGTGGTCGAGAATCCTGTGATTGTGCTCAACTCTCGTGGCGTGGATCGTAGAAGGAGCAGGCGCCGTGAGGTGCAACACGAACAACATGTAAAGGAAGAGGACCATGCAACTCCGCGGTCACTGGTACCGGGGCGGCACGAGCAAGTGCTGGCTTTTCGACGCCGAAGATGTAGCCCTCCACGCCGGGAGCCGCGAACAGATCCGCAGCCTCCTGGCAGATGCTTTCGGTGCAGCGGATCCCCGCCAGCTCGACGGCGTCGGCGGCGGCACCTCGACAACGTCGAAAGCGGCCGTCGTTCGGGCGACTCCCGACGGGCCGGCGGACCTGGACTACCTCTTTGCCCAAGTCGGGATCGGGAACCCGACGGTGGAACTTGGTTCCAATTGCGGCAACTGCGCCACCGCGATCGCTCTGTACGCCGTCCAGTCGGGCATCGTTACTCCCCAGCCGGGATCAACCCGGGTCAGGATGCGCAACCTCAACACCGGAGCCGTGCTGAGCGGCACCGTCGCGACCCCCGGCGGCCGCATCCCGGCGTCGGGCCTGGCCAGTGTTCCTGGCAGCAGGGCACTGGGTGTTCCCGTGAGCCTCTCGTTCCACGCCCCGTGGGGGCGGACCACGGGAGCCGTCCTTCCGACCGGGAGGGTGGCCGACCAAATCTCCGCTGACGGGTTCATTCTTACGGCGACTCTGGTTGACGCCGGGGCACCTGCGGTGCTGATTCCGGCGGACGAGGCAGGCATCGATCTGTCCGTGATGACCGGCAACCTGTCCGAGCACCTGCCCAGGCTTGTGGCAGCCCGGGCGTCGGCAGGCCTGATGATGGGGTTGAGGAAGCCTGAAGATCCTCCGCAGAATGCCGTGCCGAAAGTCGGTGTCGTCGCAGCGCCCGGTGACTACATTGCGGCCGACGGAACGAGGATCGCGGCCGATACCCATGATCTGCGGGTGCGCATGCTCTCGATGCTCGCACCCCACCCCGCCATCGGCCTGACATCCGCCGTTGCAGTCTCCCTCGCAGCCGCCCTGCCGGGATCGGTGGTGGCGAAGGTGCTGCCCCCGGCGTTCGAAACTCACCAAGGGCGCAGGCTTCTGCGCCTCGGAACACCTGCCGGTGTTATCACCACCGAGGTTGTGACGGACGACGACGGTGACGTCAGCGAGGTAGCCCTCCACAGGGCGGCCCGCCATCTCGCCGTCGCCGATATCGACGTCGCGCAGCCTGTGGCCCTGACGGCCTAGCCCCTTTATTCCGCCCCTGCCATCATTAGGTGGGGCACTCACCCAGGAAGTTGTTCAATGAAGATCAAATCCATCCTCGGACATTTGTATGTCCAGGTACTCATCGGCGTCGGGCTCGGGATCCTCGTGGGCGCGCTGTGGCCGGACCTCGGGTCCTCCCTCAAGCCGCTCGGCGACGGCTTCGTGAAGCTCGTGAAGTTCATGATCGCGCCGATCGTGTTCTGCACCATCGTCAGCGGCATCACCTCGCTGACGGACACCAAGAAGGTCGGCCCAACCCTGCTGCGGTCGCTGGGCTTGTTCTACGCGCTCACGGCGGTGGCCCTGGCCATCGGCCTGGGCGCGGTCATGCTCTTCCAGCCGGGAGCGGGCATGCACATCAACCCAGCCCACCTCGATACCTCTGTTGCCTCGAAGTACACAAGCCAGCTGCCCAGCGGCAACCCCGTGGACTTCGTCATGAGCATCATCCCCAGCAGCTTCGTCGGGGCCTTCGCCGACGGTGAGGTCCTGCCCGTGCTCGTGATCGCACTGCTTTGCGGCTTCGCCTTCAGCAGGCTCGGCGCACCCGGCCAGCTGGCCCTCAACGTTGTCAACAGCTTCAACAAGCTGCTGTTCGTCGTGTTCGGCTTCCTCATGAAGGTCGCTCCCATCGGGGCGTTCGGGGCCATGGCGTTCACGGTCGGCAAGTACGGAGCCCATTCGATCGGCAACCTCGGCCTGCTGATCCTCGCCTTCTACGCCGCGTGCATCGTCTTCGTGGTCCTGGTCCTCGGAATCCTGGCGAAGCTCACCGGTTTCAGTCTCTGGCGGATCCTGCGCTACTTCCGTGACGAGTTCCTCATCGTCCTCGCCACGTCCTCCAGCGAACCCGTCCTTCCCCGCCTGCTCTCCAAGCTCGAGCGCCTCGGCTGCGACCGCGGAGTCGTCGGGCTCGTCGTCCCGACAGGCTACTCCTTCAACCTCACCGGCACGGCGGTCTATCTCACGCTCTCCTCGATGTTCATCGCCCAGGCCTGCGACATCCACCTGGGCTGGGACCAGATCCTCCTCATGCTCGGAATGATGCTGCTGACCTCCAAGGGTGCCGCGGGCGTGACAGGCAGCGGCTTCGTCGCCCTCGTCGCCACTCTGACGGTCATGCCCACGCTGCCCGTTGCCGGCGTGGCACTCATCGTCGGCATCGACCGCTTCATGAGCGAAGCCCGCGCCCTCACCAGCACGGTCGCCAACATCGTCTCCTGCGTCGCCATCGCCAAGTGGCAGCACGCACTCGACACCGACAAACTCCGTGCCGAGCTCCAGGCAGGCTTCGTGCAGACCGAGGCGGAAAAGCTCCAGCTCAGCGAACCCGTGCTGGCACACTGAGGGTACGCCCAGCCAGGCGGGATCCAAACCTGATCACACCCGCGAGGCCCACCAGCCTTTAGCTGGCATGGATTCGTCGACGAGCCGCCAATGCTATGCACACATCAAGGACCCGTCGAAGCTCCAAAAACCAAGAATCGCGGGTCCTCCACCAAGCCGCACCGGGCACCGGCCCTGTAATCCATCGCAACAGGTAACCCGACAGTCGGGCGCAGGACCGGTTCCGGTGCCAACGTGGCGGGGAGAAGAACCACTGCTCCCCGCCACGTCCCCTCCCGCGACACGACCGGCGTTTCCGCGAGAAGAACAGCAGGGCGGAGAAGGCAATTAGCGGCCGACATGCACCAGGATTGGTCTCGGCGTGGCCGTGCCCAGGCGGGACCAGCTTTCTGAGTAATCGCTTGTGACCTTCCGGAAGCATCGATTTCTCAAGGAAACGGGGGTTCCGCATCCGCTGCTAATCCAGTGGTTTTGAGACCTACAATTTAAGAACCGGCCCCGAAGCAATCATTGAATCCATAGAAACCAAAACGGAAATAATTTGAGTATCTAAACAACAAAGTTTCCGTCGGCGTACAGTTCCGCGGCTTTGACGCGCAAGAGGCGGATCGGAGCTGCGCACGACATTTTGGAAAGACCAGGGTGAGAAGTGAGTGATCGAAGCCGGGCTATCGGGTTCTTGATCCATGACAGCGTGACAATGATCGATGTTGCCGGGCCCGCTGATGTGTTTCATCATGCGAATGCCTTTGGGGCCCGCTACGACACTGTCTTGGTTTCCAGCGATGGCCGTGCCAAGCGTGCTTCCAACGGACACTATTTGACCGCCGAGGCCGCAGCCGGAGAGACGGGCGTCTTGGACACCGTGATCGTTCCGGGTGCCTATGGGATGGTGTCCAAGCCTTTCGAGCAGGAACTTGTCGAGGCGGTTTCCCATCTAACGAATGACGCCGGGCGGATCGCTTCCGTCTGTACCGGTGCGTTTCTCCTGGCACACGGGGGCTTGCTGAACTACCGGAACGCGACCACCCATTGGACCCAGGTCGAACGGTTCAGGAGGTCATATCCGCTGGTGCATGTCGTGCCTGATGCGTTGTTCGTGCAGGACGGTTCGATCATCACCTCGGCGGGCATCAGTTCCGGGGTGGATCTGGCGTTGTTCATGGTCGAGGAGGACTACGGACCTGACGTTGCCCGGGCCGTGGTCCGTCAAATGGTCATTTTCAATCAACGGCCGGGAGGGCAATCCCAGCACTCTGTCGCCGTCCGGGTGGGCGTTCCGCGGGACCACGTCCTCAGAAACCTGTTGGACCGCATTACGGCCGATCCCGGCGCGGATTACTCGATTGACGCCATGGCTGCCATGACGAATCTCAGCGCCAGTAGCCTTGCGCGGCTCTTTCAAGAGGGAACCAACACCAGCCCTGGTCGATACGTCGAAACGGTGCGGATCGAAGCGGCCCAGGCAATGCTCCAGAGGGGAACCACCGTCGCCGCTGCGGCAGCCGCAAGCGGATTTGGAAGTGCTGAGACGATGAGGCGGGTCTTCACGCAGAAGATCGGAATGAGTCCCTCGCTCTATCTGGAACGCCTCCTGTGCCCGCCCTGACGGTTCCCTGGACCTCGCTGCCTGCCTCCGACACACCCTGACGGTATCTGTGGGGTGATTGACGGCATTCGCGGGTCCGCCGACGCCGCCCGTGGTCAAAGCTTGGTATATCCGGGCAATCCGGAGCACCTACAAAGAGGAGAACGCAATGCCGTTCGTAAATGTCAAGCTCGTCGACGGCGTCTTCACGGAAGATGAAAAGCACCGGATGGCGGCAGCGCTCACTGACGTCATGGTGAAGTTCGAAGGATCTGAAGCTTTCCGCGAGGTGGTCTGGGTCCTCATTGAGGAACTGCACACAGACGGTTGGCACATCGGTGGTCTGCCTTTCAGGGGACCGGCCAGCCTGATGGACGGCCTTGCCCGCTCCAAGAGCCTTTACGAGTCCATCGACGGCCACCCGGTTACTCGACCGGAACTGGCACAGAAAGCACCTGTGCAGGAAAAGTGAGTGAGTCGTTGGAGCACAGCATGAAGACGGTACTTATCGTCGGCCGCCCGGACCTCCGCAGTTCTCGCATCAACGCCGCATTACTCGAGGAGTCAAAGTCCATTCAGGATGTTCACATCCGCGTCCTTTCCGAGCTGTATGGGACGGGCTCCATTGATATCCAAGCCGAACAGGACGCGGTCGCGGGGGCTGCCCACATCGTGCTGCAATACCCCACCTATTGGTACGCCATGCCGTCGATTCTCAAACGCTGGCTGGACGAGGTCCTGACCCGCGGTTGGGCCTACGGGACCGGCACTCCAGGAGCCCTGGCCGGTAAGACGCTCCGGGTTGTCACCACGACCGGCGGCGCCTTCGACGGGTACGGTCCCAACGGCCTCCACGGCTGGGAGTACGAAGCAATGCTTGTCCCCAACCGTGGAAGCGCGCCGCGCGCGGCGGCTTCCAGTTGAACCTAATGTAGCTGTGCGGCAGGCCGGCGCGGGCCTCGATTCCGCCAAACGGCGGGCTATTCCTCTTCAGCCCCGGGAGTCCTACACTGTGCGAGAGGACCATCCGGGAGACCCGATGAAAAAGAGGAAGATACTGACAGTGGTGTTGGCCTCGCTCCTGGCCGTGGCCGGCGCCCTCGATGCCCCCGCGGCGCATTCGGCGGAACCGTCGGTGAAAGTCCTGGACACCACGGCCACCATCACCGACCCGGGCTGGTTCGTCAGTGCCTACAACGCGGGCTTCCGGCTGTACGTGATGCATTCAACCGCGTGGGGGACCTGCACTCCATGGGACCGGACACAAACGCAGCTCAAGATGGCGCTGGACGCCGGACTCAGGATTGCCGTCTACACCCGCAACGCGGAATGTTGGAAGGGCGGCATAGAGGCCACCGGTCCGTACCGTGAGCAGCTGGAGTTCTTTGCCCTGGACGTCGAGCTAGGCGAACCGCCCATTACAAGTGACATGGTTGAGGGTGTCCGGGACATGGGCGTGCGGCCCATTGTCTACGGCATTCACACGCACTGGCCCTTGATAATGGGCGACAGCAGCGAGTTCTCGGATCTTCCGCTGTGGGACGGGGATTTCCATGACTTCGACTACGCGCATTGGACTCCGGACCTTCTTTCGCCCGCGCCCGTTTCATACGGCGGCTGGAACGTGCCGGGGAACATGCGTGTCGGTGTCCAGCAAAAACTCGGCCAGGACATCGGCGGAATCCAGGTCGACCTTAACTCCTTCAACCCGGACTTCTTGCGCTAGCAGTCTTCGGGCGCGCCGCCCGGCAGAGGATCGGCGGGCCTATTGGATCAATAAGGGGAAGAGCTGGAGTCGCTTGAGTAGCTATCGGAGCGGGAAGCGGTCCGTGACTGGGCTAGCCGTCTAACCCCGTGAGTTTCACCCGCCGCACCCGGGTAATGACGGTTGGGCAGGGCAGGGACCTGAGTACGGTGTGGGCAGTCGATCCCATGAGGAGGCGTTTGAAGCTGCCCCTTCCACGGCTTCCCAGCACCAGCAATGTGGCATTGGCGGCGGCGTCCAGGAGTGCTTCCCCCGGTTCGTTGTTGGACACCAGAGCCTGATGGACAACCATGTCGGGATAGTTTTCGGCCAGACCCGCGACGGTCTCGGCGAGGACAATTCGTTCTTCTTCCAAGACAGTCTCGGCAACGTCGCTCGCCGGCATCACGCGCTGAATGAGCGGCGGCGCGAGGACGGCGTGGACCACTGTCAGCTCCTGGCTGTCCTTGTCCGCTTCTTCGGCCGCGAAGGAAACCGCTTGGGTAGACTCTTCGGAACCGTCAGCGCCGACCACGATGCCGCGGCGCCCCGTCATGTCCTGCTCCCCGACTACTGCCACAGGGCACACGGCGACGGCGGCGATCTGCAGCGCCCTGTCAGCGACGGGTCCTCCAGGCCAGTTGTGCCCGGTTCCGATGACAACCATCGAGGCCCCTTTCGAGTGCTTCCTGAGCGCCTGCCCGGGGCTACCGGAGAAAAGCACGGTCTTTACCTGGACCGATGGCTCCAATTCGCCTGCATATGCTGCGGTTTTGCTCAGCAGCTCGTTTGCTGCGGTTCTGACCACCTCGTTCGTACTAACTGATTCGTCGAGCCATCGACTGTCGACCGAGTGAACGAGCAGCACCGGCAGTTTCCGTCGAGCCGCCCGGTCCATTGCCCAAGCCAGCGCGGCCCGGCTCGCCTGGGTGTCAACGACGCCGACAACGATTGGTTTTTTCATGACTTAGTCCGCCTCCATGAAATGTGGCTCCCACTGTCCGGGTGCTGTGCGCACCATTTTCTGCTCGTTTGGCCCGGCCCGGCAGTGCCGGAAGTCCCGCAAGAGAAGCTTCTTGCGGGCACCGTGGCCAGCGACCGAACGCACCCGCGGATCCTGGCCTGTGTCCGTTGCCCGATACGGGGCTTTGTGCCCTGTTCTGACGGGCCTACCGGTTCTAGCATGCCGGTGTCGAATAAGTCTGCATGGAATGGTTTGAATGATGTCCAGCTATCAGCCCCAGAATTTTCCTCCGGGTGGAGTCCCGCTTGGACTGCCCTACTATGGAGCCCCGCCGATCGAGGCCGTTAAACGATTCTGGAAAAAGTACGCAATCTTCCACGGCCGCGCGAGCCGCAGTGAGTATTGGTGGTGGCTCCTCGCTTCAGCCGTCGTCTCAGGGGTCATCAATGCGGCCGGGGCCACAGGGAACGGCAACACGAGCACCTCGACGGCCCTTGGCGGACTGTGGTTCCTGGCGACGATTGTGCCTTCGCTCGCCTTGGCCGCGCGGCGCCTGCACGACGCGAATCTCAGTGCGCTCTTCTTGTTGCTCGCCCTGGTCCCAGTGCTCGGTTGGATCGCACTGCTCGTGTTTGTGCTCCTGCCGGCCAATCCCAGTGGTCAGCGCTTCGACCGAATGGTGCAGGCCTCTCCGCCGCCGTATCCGCCGAACCCGCCGCAGCCGTACCCGTACCCGCCCCAGGCTTGAGACTCAGGCAATGTCCGGGGAGCCTAGGCCCTGACCCGCGTGTGTTCCCACTCATCGAGGAGCCCGGGCAGCCGGGTCATGAGGAAACGGTAGAAGGCGCCCATCTCGTCCACCCGGGCCTTCGCCGCTGACCCCTCCGGGAGGCTTGAAGCAGTGGAGTCGGCGAGGTCTGCAAGGCGCTTGTACACGGGGTTCTGCCGAAGGGAAGCGACGTACCACGCGTTGTCGGGGAGGGCGTAGCGGTCACGGCGGCTGCCGGGTTGAGAGACCCGATGCACGAATCCGACGGTCTGCAGGTACCGCACGGAGCCGGAGACGGCGGCGGCGCTCGCGCCCAGTATCTCGGAGAGTTCGGCCGCAGTCAGCGAGCCGTCGTCAGAGACCACAAGGGCCATGAGGGCGCGGGCCGGCATCTTGGGGAAGCCCGCGGCCGTGAGGACGGCCGCGGACGTCTCGGCGGAGTCGGGCATACGCTTGCTGCCGGGATCTGTCACGCCGTGCCTACCTCGCGGCGGCGCACGGCCACGAGCGAGAATGCCGTGACGACCGCGGCAATGCCGAGCATCCAAAACCCGCCGCTCCAGTCGGTCCCGCTGCTGGTGGTGACGGGGCTGTGGGTAAACGGTGAGAGGTCGCGGACCTTCTGGTCAAGGCCGAGCATGCCGCCGTAGATCCCGAGGACGACGCCGACGCCCAGAAGCGCCCACCCGGCAGGGACCGTGGCACGGGGCCAGACAACAAACACTGCGGCGGGCAGCGCAAGGTAGATGAGTGCTGCGGGAAGCTGGTCGACGGCGGTTTGCCAGACCTCGCCGACTGCACTCGAGGTGTCCCCGGAGGCTACCAGGGAGACCCAGGCCCCGAGGGCGGTGAACCCCATGACAAGCACGACCGAGACGGCGCCGAGTCCGACGAAGCTGCCCAGCCAGCGCATCCGGCCCACGGCCTCGGACACCACGGGCTCGGCGGTTCCGGCCACCTCCTCCTGTCGGAGGCGAAGAACGGCCTGCAGACCGCACACCGCGGCAAGTATTCCGGCTACCTCGAACAGCGCCGCGACGAGGAGCTGGGTCATTGACGTGCCCTGTGCTTCGATCATGCCGCGGAGGACGGCCGTGATTTGGGGGTTGGAGGTGATGGAGGACTGGATTGCGGAACCAAGCGAGCCCGTGACCAGACCCATCGCTAGGCCGCCTATGCACCAGCCGATGATTGCTCCCTGCTGCAGGCGTAGGGCGAGCGAGAAACTTCCGCGCAGCCAGGGCCGGGCGTCGGCTCGTCCGGATCGCCCTGCGAGCACGCTCGCGCCGACGTCACGGCGCGCCATGACGGCAACGACGACGGCGGTGCACGCCGCCCAGAGTGCGAGGGGAAGGAGCAATGGCCACCATCGGTTGCCTGTGTAGGCGAAGGTTTGTTGGCCCCAGCCGATGGGGGAGATCCAGCTCGGCCATGCGGCCGTCATCGTCGTCCCGTCGGGGCTGACCTGTCCGGTGGCGTCGCCGAACCCGCGCAGCAGGTACGCGAGCATCACGATGGCCGACGAGATGCCGTTGGCCCCCCGCGATGTGCTGAAGAACTCGGAGGCCAGCAGGCCCACGCCGAGGAAGGCGAAGCCCACGGCGCCCGTCGCGAAACCGGCCAAAAGCGAGCCGGCCGGGTCAAGCCCTCCGACCGTGAAGCCGAGTGCCGTAGCGACGGCCACGAGCACGTTGGCCACCGCGCCGTGAAGGACAGTGGCGCCGAGGGGGGCCCACCGTCCGGCGGCCGTCGCGGACACGAGCTCGGCCCGCCCTGATTCCTCTTCTGCCCGGGTGTGCCGGACGGCCATGAATGTATTCATGAGTCCGGCAAGGACGCCCAGGAACGCGAAGATTTCGAAGAACGTGAACGAATCGAGCGCCGGACCGCGGGGGAGGCCGCGCAGCACAAGGATCGCGGGAGCCGCGGTCGCGAGCTGAAGCACCTGCGCGCGCGTCGCGTCGTCGCCGAAGGTCTTCGCTATGGCCGCGACGGCGAATAGTGCGAGCATTCCGATCGAGAGGACCCAGACAATCACCTGCCAGCGGTCCCTGCGCAAGCGGTGCCGGTAAAGGATCCACAATGCGCCCATCTCAGGCTCCCGCCGCGGCGCGGTGGCGCCTATGGTGGCTGCCGCCGTCGTCCGCTGCCTGCAGGGCAGGCGGGGCGACCGTGTCGCCGTAGTGGCGCAGGAAGAGTTCTTCGAGCGACGGCGGAGCGATGAGCAGGCCTTTGACCCCGAGGCTGCCCAGAAGCGGCAGGACCTCGTGGACGCGATCGGAATCGGCGCCGAACTTGACGCGCCCGTCGGCCACGGTGAGATCGTGGACCTGCGACAGCGTGTCCAGTGCGTGGGTGTCAACACTGTCCTGCGCGAACGAGATTTCCGTGCGCGTGAGGTGGCGCAGTGCGTCGAGTGTGCCCCCGTCGACGATCCGGCCGGCGCGGATGATGCTTACGCGGTTGGCGAGCTGCTCGACTTCGGAGAGGATGTGGCTTGAGAGCAGGACTGTGGCGCCGTTCTCGTGCACGATCCGCCGGATCTCGCGCGTGAAGACTGCCTCCATGAGCGGGTCAAGACCGCTCGTCGGCTCGTCGAGGAGATACAACTCGGCGTCCATGACCAGGGCCGAGATGAGCGCGACCTTCTGGCGGTTTCCCTTCGAGTAGGCGCGGCCCTTCTTGCCCGGGTCGAAGTCGAAGAGTTCGCAGAGGTGATGCTTGCGCTCTTTGAAGGCAGCATGGTCCACGCCGCCCCCGCGGAGGCGGGAGAGGAGGTCGATGGCCTCGCCGCCAGAGAGGTTGGGCCAGAGGCTCACGTCTCCCGGGATGCTCGCGACGCGCCGGTGAAGTTCGACGGCGTCTGCCCAGGGATGCATGCCCAGGACGCTCGCGCTGCCCGACGACGGCCGGGCCAGACCGAGAAGGATACGTAGCGTGGTGGTCTTCCCCGCGCCGTTCGGCCCGAGGAAGCCGTGGATCTCGCCCTTGTGGACCTCGAGGTCGAGGCCGTCGAGCGCTTTGACGCGCCCGAAGTTCTTGTGCAAATCGACAGTCTGGATCACGGTGTCCATGACACAAAGGTACGCAGTTTTCACAAAGTTTTGAATAGCCTAAAGGCCCTTGTATTCCGGTGCAGTTCGCGCGTTGGCCTAGCGGTGCTTGTAGTAGTCCCGCCAGATCAGGCGGTGCACGGGGATGCGGCGAGGCAATGACCTGAGCCCGGGGATGAAGGGCACCAGGGTGAGGAGGAGTGTCAAGATCACCATGGAAAACACGACGAGGACATCTGCGTCTGGCGATGATTTCAAGGGTTCCACTTGGTAGAGGGCCGAGAAGAGCCACAGCCACGACTGGCCGGGGTAGTTGCCGGTTTCATTCATCATTCCCCACTGGTCGCCTGTCAGATGCTGGGCGTCGGCGAGGCCAGGGAAGTAGGTGCCGTCGCCGAGGAACAAGATGCTGGCTTTGTAATCGGTGTTGTAGAACGAACCCTTTGCGCCCAGGACCGGATCAAGGGTCCCTTGCTGCGCCATGGCCAGAAGGGCTCCGGTGAGGGCGGGTACCGGGCCGTAGTCGCCGGGCGGAACCTTCGCCGGGTCGTTGTCCGGGGCTTTGCTGAGTGCATCCCCGTACGCGGTGGTCCAGGCAGCGTGTTGGGCGTCGCTTGCCTTGGTCCATTCGTCGATGGCCGCCGGAGGGTTCGGTAGGGTTTGGAGCGGGCCGATGATGAAGTCGTTGGCGGTGTCGATCGGAAGCCGTACGCCGGAAAGGCTCTGCAGGTCGATCGGTCCGAGTTTTTGGGTGGCATCGGGCGTCGAGTTGTAGGGCGGCCCATATCCCGCGGTGCCGCTGGTGCCCCCGAGTTCCGTGGTGGCTGTCGCCACGAAGTCCGCGGGGTCGGCCATGGCCCAGGACTTCAGGGTAACCGTTGGTTCGTCCGGCGAGCTGAAAACCGCTGAGAGTCCCAGGACAAGCAAGCCAACAACCACCAGCCCAACAACAAGTTCCTTGAACAGGTCATATTCGCGCGTCGTGCCGGGCCATGGCCTGCTGGCGATGTCGTTTCGCGTGCGCCACGAGGTTGACGCTGGGGATTTGGTCACTTTTTGTCCTCGCTGTCAGTTGCCGGGTTTGGCGCTGGTGAGCGTAGCTGGGCGTCAGATTCGGCAGCCTCCAACGGGGGCACCACGCCGTGCATCCGCACGAGAACAACATGGAGGGCGACAACGACGGCCACGGCCAGTGGGAGGAGCGTGATGTGCCACATGAGTATCTGGCCCAGATCGGCGACGTTGAACCATGCGCCCACACCGACGGCGTTAAGGGCGTCTTTGGCTTGGAAGGCGATCCACTGCGAGTCGAAATTGCTTTGAAGCAGGTAACCGGTAAAGGCGGTCACGATCGAGACGACGAACGCGACCATCCCGGTGATCCAGGTCAGCACGCGCCCGCCCCGCCAGGCGGCCATCCAGAATTTGCCCCAGAGGTGGATCACCATGAACATGAAGAACAGTTCAACGCTCCACAGATGGGTGCTGTTAATGAAACGCCCTAAGGCCGAGGCATGGAACCACGTGGGCCCATTCAGGGCCAGCACAGCGCCCGAAGCGAGGATGTAGACGAACGCGGCAACGGCGCCCATGCCGAAGACGTAAATCCAGGACGACACGAAACTCGGCTGGCCTTCAGGAAGCAGCTTGTCCGGCGGTAGCCGGCGCAACGCCCAGCCCCGGGCCTTTCCTGTCCAAGTGGAGAATCGTGGTTCGCCGTCGTCGGTAGTCGAAACCGGGCCGTGGTCGGCAGTCATTTCCGTTTCCTACCGTGTGGAAACGGAATCACCAAGGCGAGAATGAATAGCACGACCATCGTGGCAATGACCACCAGATTGCCGAATTGGATCAGGAAGTCACCCCACTGGAAATAGATTCCGGTATCCGGCATTCCGGCATCCGCCTGGTGTATTCCGAGCATCCTTATTCCGAGCATCACGGCCTCTTTCGATGAAAGACGAACCTTCTATGGGAAGCCTTCCTATGCATGACGCTACAAGCTTGCCGGCCAACAGACACGGGTCCAAGGGCCCTATTGGATAGCGCCGGCCGCATGCATGCTGGAAGGGCTTGGATTGCCGACCATCGAAAGGACCCGCCATGTCACCGGATACCGCAAACCCCGTGGAAGTCCTGAACGAGGAAGAATGCTGGAATATCCTTTTGGGTGCGACGTTGGGGCGGTTGGCATTGAGCATCGCCAACGAACCTGAGATCTATCCGATCAATTTCGTTGCCCACGACGGGAAGATCCTCCTCCGGACAAATCCAGGGGAGAAGCTGTTCGCGCTCACGATCAATGACAAAGTTGCGTTGGAAACTGACGGGGTCGGTAGCCAATCCGTCTGGAGCGTCGTAGTTAAAGGCAAGGCGCGGCAACTTGAATCCGGTGCCGAGATTGAAGCCGCCGAAAGGATTCCCCGCCAACAATTGACCTCCACAAAGAAGCGGGTGTTCGTTGAGATCGTCCCGACGTCCATCACCGGGAGACGGATTCACCGGGGCCCGGAAAACGACGAGCTGGCCCCTGGCGACTTGTACTGAACAACATCTGCTTCACCGGGATGAATCTGATTCACCGGGGCCTTGGCTTGGCCGGCGCGCCAACAGGACCGGACATGCGGCGTGATGAAGGACAGCATGGGCAGTTGAACCGATAGTGCCCCGAACCAGTCCGCGTCCTTTCGTCCCGACGACGATGATGGACGCATCTTGAGCCTCCGCCAAAATGGACCCAGGGATGGACGTTCCAACCGGCGATCTTTTTTGGACGTCGAGGTCCGGAATTGTTTGGTGGGCGCTCTGCGCCGCAGAGTCAAGAAGCGCCTGGATTCGTGGTTCCACATGGTCTTGGGCCGACGTCGCCGCGTCAGGGATAGGGCGTGGAATCCGGTGCTTCTTCCGGACGTGCACCAATCGAAGGGGAGTCCCGGACAAGGCCGCCAGGCCGCAGGCATGCCGAAGCGGCAGCTCCCAATCGTCGAAGTCGACGCCGACCACAACCGGACCGCCCAGGTGTTCTCCGCCGCGGATGACAGCGACGGGGCAATCGGCTGTTGCCGCGAGTTCCAAGCTGACGGAGCCGATCAGCAGTCCCATGAAGCCCCCCGCGCCCCTGGTTCCAACGACGAGCAAGGCGGCGCCGGAAGAGAGTGTCCTGAGGTGTTCGGCTGGCCACCCATAGAACAGCGTCGTCTTGACGGCCAATCCGGGAACCGCATCGAGGACCTGTGCCACGCCCTCGGCCAGAATGTCCTCGGCCGCGCGTCGCAACCCGCTGCCTTCGATGCCAGGCACGGGACCCAGATCATGGGTGATTGCCGGCCACAGGGTGCTGTGGACCACGTGCAGTCCGCAGTTCCGCTGGGCCGCCTGGCGGGCAGCCCAGCGGACAGCCGGGACAGCCCCGGCGGACCCGTCGTAGCCAACGATGATTTCTTCCGCGGCGTCCATGGTCTCCTTACCCGCGAGGGTGATTGAATGTGGAGCGGCTCCAGTCTTACTCCAGAAGCTCACTCCAGATGCACGTGGCGTCCGGTGACACTCTCGGCGTGGATCCGGATAAAGAGATTCCGTTCTCCACCGGCCCAAGGCTCCGCCATGACCTTTCCCCACAGCCTGGTCAGCAGGTCCTGATCCTCAACGCGGGAGGAAGCCCCACTGACGAGCACAGACCAACCTTCGCTGCGATCGGCACGTGAATCGTCGATCTGAAAGGACGACTCGAGCGACGGGACTGCCTCGGCGATGGATCCATCCCCGGCAGTGCGGAAGTAGATGGACTGGCCGTCCACCAAGTAGTTCACGGGGAGGATCATCACCCGGCCTTGCTGGAGAAAACCGAAGCGGCCAGTGGTATTTGAACGCAAAAGATCCCAGCACCGTTCCTGGCTAAGTTCTTCCGCGACGTGCAGTCCGCCGTCAACGCGGCCTGCGTCCATGCTGGGGAGTGACATGCCTGCTCCTATGTGTCTAGCTCGTCTTTCGGGCACCTGATCGCGGGTGTGAACACCTACAACTCCCAGCAGCCTATTGGGGGCCATTCTCCTGCTGTAGGGCCGAAAGGCCCGGCGGTGTGACTAAATGCCCTGTGGAACGGACCGGAAACGGGCGACACTGGACCCAGGTACGCAATCCAGTTCAAAAGGGAAATTGGCCATGATGTGGGGATGGGGTGGAAGCATCGGCATCGGCGGCTGGATCGCCATGGGGCTGATGATGTTGCTGTTCTGGGGTGGCATTGCCACCTTGGTTGTCCTCCTGCTGCGGGGGAACCACACGGGCGGACGGGGTTTCCAGGGGCCAGCCGTTGATGATTCCGAACGTATCCTCAATGAGCGCTTCGCCCGGGGCGAGATTGACGAAACGGAGCTCACGGCGCGCCGGGCTGCTCTACGGCGCCGGCAATGAGCAGGGCTTCCGCGGCGCGGGGCTAGTTCCGCGCGTTTCGCCGGCTCTGGAACAGGTGAAGGGCTTCGATAGCCAGGATTCCGCCGAGCGCGCTTCCAAGTGCCGTCATTAAAAGATCGTTCGGTGGCCATTCCAAGCCGAAGAAGTCTTGGAGGAGGGGCGTTCCCACCACGAAGACCAAGCCCAGGTACATCGTTCCGACGATGGTTGCGCGTCGCAGGTCGAGCGGGCGCGAAATGGCTGCCAGCATCCATAGACCCGTGAGTGATAGCGCGAGAACGGAAGCTGTGCGGGTGGCACTGACTGTGTGCGCACCGACAACCGTTGCGTAGACGTTGACGGCAAGGACCGCGGCAGCGACGACGAACCCGGAAGGCACGGCGAAGGAGAGGGAGCGTTTGAGGAATCCCGGGGTGTAGCGGCGGTTGTTGGGCATGAGCGCAAGGAAGAACGCCGGAATTCCGATGGTGAGGCCGTCTGTGGCGGAGAGTTGGCGCGGCAGGAACGGGAAGTCCCACAGAAGTGCTCCGAAGGTGGCGGAGAGGACGATGGCGTAGGCGGTCTTGCTAAGGAACAGGACCGAAACCCGTTCAATATTCGCGATGACCCGCCTGCCTTCCGCAACCACGCCGGGAAGCCTGTCGAAGCGTCCGTCCAGGAGGACAAGGCGGGACACGGCCTTGGTGGCGGCCGCGGCGGAGTCCATGGCGATACCTATGTCCGCTTCCTTGAGTGCCAGCGCGTCGTTGACCCCGTCCCCGGTCATCGCGACAGTATGGCCTCCCCGCTGCAGTGCAAGGACCATGTCCTTCTTTTGTTCCGGGGAGACACGCCCGAATACCACGTTGTTCTCCAGAGCTTCCAGCAGCAGGTCCGGATCGTCCGGCAATTCCCGTGCGTCGTACCCGTATTCCGCGTCCAGCCCGACCTCGCGGGCGACGGCGGCAACGGTGCGGGGATCGTCGCCGGAGAAAATCCTCACCTTCACGTCCTGCTCGCGGAAGTAGTCAAGGATCTTTGCAGCATCCGGGCGCACGCTCTCCCGGAAGGTCAGCAGGCATACCGGGGCACAATCGGCCGGGGGTTGATCCTCCGCTGCGGCCCGTGCCGGCAACGGGCCGGGCAAGTAGGTCAGGGCCATGGTGCGCAGGCCGGTTGAGGCCAAGCGGCCTGCTGCCCCAACAATGCGAGCTGTGCCTGGGGTGTCTTCGCGAAGGACAATCTCCGGAGCGCCCAGCACCCAGGTGCCGCCGACGAATTGGTCTGAGCCGAAGCTGACGGCGCTCCATTTCCGTGCAGAAGAAAACGGCACCGTCGAGCTCGGGCGAAGGCTGGTGCCCGAGGGGAAGGCATCGGCAAGGCACCGGGCGGTGGCATTGGCCTGCGGGTCGGTCCCGAACCAGCCCAGAACCTCCCTCCACCCGGGTTGCGGCGACGGACCGGCCTCGTGGACGCCGTCGAACACGAGCTTGCCTTCGGTGAGGGTGCCGGTCTTGTCCAGGCAAAACACGTCCACACGAGCGAGGCCTTCAACGGCCGCCAACTCCTGGATCAGGACTTCCTGACGGGCCAGCCGCAGCCCGCCGACAGCGAAAGCGACGCTGGAGAGGAGCACCAGGCCCAGCGGGATCATGGCTATGACGCTGGCGACCGCCCCCACGGAAGCGGTCCTCCAGCTTCCGGTTGTGATGGCTTGCTCCCAACCACCGCTCGCCTGCATTTGCCCGTTGATGACAAGAATCATGACGGGCGGCAACAGCCAGGTGATCCAACGGAGGATCCTGCTGAGGCTATTGCGGATCTCGGAGTTGACCATAGAGAAGCGTTTGGCCTCGGCGGTCAGTTTGCTGGCGAAGGAGTCGGCGCCGACCCGGACCACCCGGGCCCTGCCGTTCCCGGCGACGACGCTGGAGCCGGAGAGCACTTCGGATCCCGGTCCCTTGCTCACGGGATGTGATTCGCCGGTGAGGAGCGATTCGTCAAGTTCCAGGCCTTCGCCGTCGATGATGGAAGCATCCGCGGGCACCTGGTCGCCGACTCGCAGCACGAGCACGTCGTCGCGGACGACGTCTTGCAGGTCAACATCCTGCGCCGTGCCGTCGCGAACCACCCGGGCGGGGGAGGCGTCGAGAATCGCGAGTCGATCCAGTGACTTTTTGGCCCGGTATTCCTGAACGACACCAATGAGGATATTGCCCGCGGCTGCCAGCCCAAAGAGCGCATCCTTCCACTGGCCCAGAAGAAGCAGCAGGCCGAAGCTGCAGCCCACGATCACGTTGAACAGCGTCAGGAGGTTTGCCCGGAAGATCTGCCCGAGCGTTCTGCTTGGAGCCTCCGAAACGGTGTTGACGAGTCCTGCTTCCGTCCGGGCCAGGACCTCGGCGCTGGACAACCCGGATCCAGCGGGGGAGCGGCCCACCTCGGCACCGGGATGGTTCAGGGCTGGTTGTTGGGTCACAGTTTTCCGCACTTCTCCTCGACGGCACCTTCCTTTTCCTCCCGCTAGGGAAGGTGCGGCGTCCAGGACCAGTTCCGTATTTCCGGGAGGTCTTCGAAGTGTTCCCGGATGTATCGCGCATGTGCATCCAGCTGCCTGCGGCAGAAGTCGACCAGTTCGTCCGCGCCTCCGACCTGCCGGTGAATGCGACGCAACGCTTCCAGGACCAGGTGGTAGCGGCTCATCTTGTTCAGGACCACCATGTCGAAGGGGGTGGTTGTGGTTCCTTGTTCGTTGTAGCCGCGGACATGGAACCGTTCCGGGCGGGGTCTTCCATGCAGGAGTTGGTGCAGGGCCCGGGCGTAGCCGTGCCAGGCCATGATGACTTCTCGGTCTGCCGTGAACAGCTCTTCGAACTTCTCACTGGAGAGTCCATGGGGGTGGGC
>NZ_JBYSXB010000004.1:0-181244 GCF_058781765.1 Arthrobacter sp. FW306-1B-G06A
ACCGCCTCCCTAACCTCGCTTCGCTCGGCCAGGGAACCCTGGCGGCGTGGGCCCACGTTCCGACAACGTCGCCACTTGTTCTCCACATAGCGCGGTTGGGGAGTGTTGGCAGCCGTCGAGGAGCCGGATGCTTGGGGCATGGGTACTGAGGGCCGTTGCCGGGTGCGTGACCCTGACCGCACTGTGGTCCCGAGTGACGACGCACGCCATCGGGGAGTCCATCCTGCACGATTGGCGAGGCTCGCGCAGGGCGTCGGTGAGGCCTTCGTCGAGCTGCTGGCTGTTCTGGCCCCTGTGGAATGTGTGTGCTGCGGTTTCGAAGATTCGGCGCTCTGCGGCACCTGTGCACGGCGACTGCGGCTGCTATGCGCCCGTCCGTTCCGCGCCGAAGGACAGGCACCGGCTTTGCTCACGGCGGAAGGGGCCGTGATCCTGCCCGTCGTCGCGGCCGGACACTACCGGGACGAACTGGCCCAAGCCCTGCTTTCTTTCAAGCATCTGGGCCAGGGACGGCTCGCCTCCGTACTCGCGCCTGCACTGGGCAAGGCCATCCGGTCTGCCGTTGGAGACGCGGCAGGCGTCTGCCTTATACCTGTTCCCAGCAGCAACGCGGCTTTCCGGCGCCGCGGATTCAGTCCGGTCCATCTCTTGCTTGGCCGCTTGGGACAACGTAGCGCTTTGCCGGGTCTGCATATGACGGATGCCTTGAAGAAGGCGCCCGGACCGGGAAGCGGGCAAAAGGGCTTGGGCCGCGGAGAGCGTGCGCGCCGTGTCCGTGGTTCCATGACCGTTCGCCTGTCCCGCAAAAGGTCATTGGAGGGCAGGGCATGCGTCATCGTCGACGACGTCCTCACTACGGGTGCGACCCTCGCCGAAGCCGCCCGGGCCGTGTCGTCGGCGGGAGGCGTGGTGTGCGGAGCGGTGGTCCTTGCCGCCACGCGGCCGCCGGCCGGAAGCGACCTACCTGCGGACGGGCTGGACACCCAGCCCGCGCCGACTCAAACAAAAAATAAGTGACGAAAGGATGAATTACCAGTGGCGATGAACTAACGTCGGTTATGGGTACCAAGAACAGATGTACCTGTCGATAGCGGCTCGGAAAGGGGCTCGACTGTCCGTCAGATCAGCCCCTAGAAGCGCCCTTATCGTGTCACCTGAGTTGTTTGGAGGGCACCATGGAGTTCATGATCAGCGGCCGTAATCTGACCGTTTCGGATCGCTTCCGCGAGTATGCCGGCGAGAAGATATCAAAGATTGAATCGCTTGGGGACAAGGTCCAGAGGGTCGACGCGAAGGTTTCAAAGGAAACCAACCCGCGCCAGACACCGGGCCAGCTCACGGTCGAAGTGACAGTTCTGGGCCGGGGCCCTGTGATCCGGGCCGAAGCGAGCGCCGCTGACAAGTTTGCCGCCTTTGATCTCGCCTATAGCAAGCTGCTGGAGAGGCTCCGCAGGGCCAAGGACCGCAAGAAGGTCCACCACGGCCGCCACACCCCCAAAGCCGTTCGTGAGGCTACTGCGACGCTCGAGCCGGCCAGCGCGAGCGAACCCATTTACGTAGAGGCAAGCAACCACCAGGAGCCAACGACGCCACCGGTGGAGACCTCGCCCTACGACGTCGACAACGACATTCCGGCCGGTGATTCCCCGGTCCTGATTCGTCGCAAGGTTTTCCCCGCCGCTTCGCTCACCCTTGATGACGCGGTGGACAACATGGAATTGGTGGGCCACAATTTCTACCTGTTCGTGGACAAGGAAACAAACACGCCGTCGGTCGTCTACCGCCGCCGTGGCTGGACATATGGAGTAATCACTCTGGACTCCACATGCGAACCAGGAGACGAACCCGTGGAGGAAAAGATCCACGCTTACCGTTCGAATGACCAAGCCGCCACAGCCTAGCTTGCATTCGTAATTCCCATGAAAGGACTGGCATGGCCGCTTCGCTGAGCCTGTTGCAGGCACGGCGGATTGCATTGGCAGCCCAAGGACTGGACAAGGAACGGCCCACCGGCCCCGTGACTTCGCGGGCGGTGGGCCGCACCTTTGCCCGCCTCCACGTGGTGCAGATCGACTCCGTCAATGTCCTCTCGCGCAGCCACTACCTTCCTTTCTTCTCAAGGCTTGGCAACTACGACCGGAGCATCCTTCATGCGATGGCCGGGCGAAGTCCACGGCGCATGATGGAATACTGGGCGCACGAGGCGAGCTTCATCCGCCCGGAACACTTCCAGGATCTGCTGCTCTGGCAAAACCGCGCATGGGTGGGCGCAGCCCACTTGGAACATGGACTCCGGGAGGACATGGCCAACCGGATCCTCGATACGCTCGCAACCGGGCGCCCCATGACTGCCGCACAATTGACGGCCCACCTAGGGCACCAGGAAGACCGGCAGCACGATAACTGGGGGTGGAACTGGAACCTGGTCAAGAGGGTTTTGGAGCACTTGTTTGAAGAGGGGCTCGTGACGGCCGCGTCGAGGACAGAGCAGTTCGAGCGCCGGTACACGCTGACATCGCGGGTCCTGCCATCGGGATTGCCTGCGGTCATCCCCAGAGCAGGAGCCCTCCCGGACGGCGGCTCCGAGCTGTCGACGGCGGCAATGGACCGACTGATCGACGCGGCAGCCCAGGCCCATGGAATCGGATCAATCCGCTGCTTCGCCGATTACTTCCGGACTCCGGTGAAGGCAGCTGCAGCATCGATCGACAGGCTCGTTGCCGCCGACCGCCTGGAGCCCGTCACGGTGCGTGGTTGGGACCGGGCCTTGTACCGGCACGCGGAGGCCCGTCTTCCCAGGGCCGCCACGGGCCGTGCCCTGCTCAGCCCGTTTGATTCACTGGTCTTTGAGCGTAGAAGGCTCGAGGAGTTGTTCGGCTTCCATTACCGGATCGAGATCTACACGCCTGCGGAGAAACGCAAGTTCGGGTATTACGTGCTGCCCTTCCTCCTCCGGGACGCAGTGGTCGCGCGCGTAGACCTCAAGGCCGACCGCGCAGCCAAGCAGCTTCTGGTGCGTGCCGCCCACGGCGAGCCGGACGCACCGGCGGACACCGCCGTCGAGCTTGCCGCCGAGCTGCGGCTTATGGCGCAGTGGTTGGGACTCGACGACGTCGTCGTGTCACCGATGGGCGATCTCTCGTCGCCGCTTGCCTCGGCAGTGGCCCGCGGCTGAGGTCATGGGTCTCCGGCGGTGGCCTGCGGGCGCCTTGCGCTCCGCTCTCAGGGAAACGGGGCCGCGTGGCGTTGGTCTCTCCCGTAGACTGAAACCGCCAGAATTCGGCAGCTTGAGACTGGGAGCAACTTTACGTGGCATCACTTATCGAAAAACTTCTCCGCACGGGTGACAAAAAAACCCTGAGGCAACTGCGGACCTACGCCGATTCCATCAACGCCCTCGAAGACTCCTTCAAGACCTTCTCCGATGCCGAATTGCGCGAGGAGACGGACAGGCTGCGCGCCCGCCACGAGGACGGCGAGAAGCTGGACGATCTCTTGCCGGAGGCTTTCGCAGCGGTGCGTGAAGCTTCCTCCCGCACCTTGGGGATGCGCCACTTCGATGTCCAGCTCATGGGTGGGGCCGCCCTCCACCTGGGCAATATCGCCGAAATGAAGACCGGTGAAGGAAAGACCCTTGTGGCCACCGCTCCGGCCTTCCTCAATGCCCTGACAGGCAAGGGCGTGCACGTCGTTACAGTCAACGACTACCTCGCCGAATACCAGTCCGAACTCATGGGCCGTGTCTATCGCTTCCTTGGCCTCAGCAGCGGTTGCATCCTGTCGAACCAGGATCCCGAAGTGCGCCGTCAGATGTACGCGGCAGACATCACCTACGGCACCAACAACGAATTCGGCTTCGACTACTTGCGCGACAACATGGCGTGGGACAAATCCGAGCTTGTGCAGCGCGGCCACAACTACGCGATTGTCGACGAAGTGGACTCCATCCTCATCGACGAAGCCCGTACTCCGCTCATTATTTCCGGTCCTGCCCAGGGTGACACCAACCGCTGGTACAGCGAATTCGCCAAGGTCGTGCAGCGCCTCCAGGCTGAAGTCGACTACGAGGTCGACGAAAAGAAACGGACGGTCGGTGTTCTCGAAGCCGGCATCGAGAAGGTCGAAGACTACCTCGGCATCCAGAACCTGTACGAATCCGCCAACACCCCGCTTATCGGCTTCCTGAACAACGCCATCAAAGCCAAAGAGCTCTTTAAGCGGGACAAGGACTACGTCATCCTCGACGGCGAAGTCCTCATTGTTGACGAACACACCGGCCGTATCCTCGCCGGACGGCGTTACAACGAAGGCATGCACCAGGCGATCGAGGCCAAGGAAAACGTCGAGATCAAGGCTGAGAACCAGACTCTCGCCACTGTGACCTTGCAGAACTACTTCCGCATGTACTCCAAGCTCTCGGGCATGACCGGCACGGCTGAAACCGAAGCCGCCGAGTTCATGAGCACCTACAAGCTTGGCGTGGTACCCATTCCCACCAACCGGGACATGCAGCGCATCGACCAGTCGGACCTCGTGTACAAGAACGAAATCGTGAAGTTCGAAGCCGTCGTGAAGGACATCGCGGAACGGCACGAGAAGGGCCAACCCGTGCTCGTCGGCACTACCAGCGTTGAGAAGAGCGAATACCTTGCCAAGCTGCTGGCCAAAGAGGGCATCCGGCACGAGGTCCTGAACGCAAAGAACCACGCACGCGAGGCCGCGATTGTCGCGCAAGCGGGACGCAAGGGCGCCGTCACGGTCGCCACCAACATGGCTGGCCGCGGTACTGACATCATGCTGGGCGGAAACGCCGAGTTCACGGCCATCGCCGAACTGGCAAAGCGGGGCCTGGACCCTGAGGAAAACTCCGAGGAGTACGAGGCCGCATGGCCCGAAGCGCTCGAAGCGGCCAAGCAGGCAGTCAAGGACGAGCATGAGGAAGTGCTTGAACTTGGCGGGTTGTATGTGCTGGGCACGGAACGCCACGAATCCCGTCGAATCGACAACCAGCTGCGTGGCCGCTCGGGCCGCCAGGGCGACCCGGGGGAGTCCCGCTTCTACCTCTCGCTGACCGATGACCTCATGAGGCTCTTCAACTCCGGCGCTGCCGAGCGCCTCATGAACAGCTCGGTACCGGACGATGTTGCACTCGAATCCAAGCTCGTGTCCCGCGCGATCGCTTCGGCCCAGGGCCAGGTTGAAGGGCGGAACGCCGAGCAGCGCAAGAACGTCCTCAAGTACGACGACGTCCTGAACCGCCAGCGTGAAGCCATCTATGGCGACCGCCGGAGGATCCTTGAAGGCGACGACCTGCACGAAAAGGTCCAGTTCTTCCTGGAAGACACCATCAATGCCTTGATCGATGCCGCGACGGCAGAGGGAACCGGCGATGACTGGGACTTCCACCAGCTGTGGACCAACCTCAAGACCCTGTACCCGGTAACTGTTACGGCCCAGGACGTCATCGACGAAGCCGGCGGGAAGGCGCGGGTGTCCGTTGAATTCCTTAAAAACGAGATCCTTTCGGACGCCCAGCTCGTTTACAAGGAGCGGGAAGAAGCCATTGGCGCCGAGAACATGCGCGAGCTTGAGCGCAGGGTTGTCCTCTCGGTCCTTGGCCGCAAGTGGCAGGAACACCTCTATGAGATGGACTACCTCAAAGAAGGCATTGGCCTGCGCGCGATGGCCCAAAGGGATCCCCTGGTCGAGTACCAGCGTGAAGGATTCACGATGTTCCAGAGCATGATGGAAGCCATCCGCGAAGAGAGCGTGGGCTTCCTCTACAACCTGGAAGTGGAAGTAACGCCCGCCGAAGACGTGGTGGTAGTGGATGGCAGCCCTGAAGGCGGTCACGTGGAACATCACGATCCGCAGATCCGCGCGGCCGGCCTCGAAGCCCCGGAAAAGCCTGTTCAGCTGCAGTACACGGCGCCTGGTGAAGACGGCGCGAGCCAGACCCGCGTCGAGGGGAGGGCCTCGGGCCGCTCAGGCAACCCCGCCAAGGCTGCCGCTGATGACAAGCAACGCGGATCCAACAGGAAGAAGCGCCGCTGACACTGCGACTGCCTGACGCATGTAGCTGACGCCCGCAGCCTCCGGACGTTTCCAATAAGCCGATGCCTGCAGCGAAAACGGAGAGGGACCAGAACGCGCGTTCTGGTCCCTCTCCGTTTTCGCGTGCTTTGAACCGGGCCGTCAGCCGATTTCGAGGGCGGTAACCCGCCATGCGCCGTTGATCCCTTCAAGCCTCATGGCTACGGCGCGGGAGCGGAGTTCTTCCGAGACAACCAAGCTGGCCTCGTACACTCCGTCGTTCACCGCGCAGACACGCACGGAACGGACCATTGGACTTCGGTGAAGGCGCGACTGCCCACCCGGGGCGTTGGCAGCATGGGCTCGCGTCAATGCGGCACGGTGTTGAAGGGCGCTGAGGCATCCGGGATCCAGGGTCCGTGAGAGCTGTTGCGCCGGCCGGGTGCCTGCAAGGACCTCGAGCGCGGCTTGGGCGATGCTGCGGGCCAGTGCGCGGATTTCGCCGTCGAGACTGCGGATCTGGGCCGCTTTGCGGGCAGGAGATGGCCCCCCGCCCGACGGCCCGTCCGTTCGGGCTTTCGCACGAGGGGAAGCCATGATCGAACGGGAGGCAATGGGTGGCGAAGCCGCCTGAAGGACTTCATTCGGCACGCTGCGGACGGCTGGTGATGCGCTCATGGACTTCCTCGGTTACGGATCGCTGGTTGGTGGTGGTTGGGCTGGGTCACTGGTTCGGCGGTGGTTGGAGGACCTGACCCGGTAGGAGGAGCCCAGGGTCGTCTCCAATGACATGCCGGTTGGTGGAGTACCACCTCGGCCAGTGGTGGGAAATGTCGACGTCGCTGGCCATGGGGCCCAGCTGCCGGGCGGCAATCGACCACAGTGAATCGCCCTGTTTCACCACCACTTCGCGTTGATTTGGCGAAGCAGGCTGTTCGGCGCCACGCTGGGGCCCGTTACCCAGGAGCCCGGGCGCAGTGGCAGGTGCGCGGGGTTGCCAATGCGGGTTGATCTCCAACGAGCCGGACTCAAACGAGGGAATGGCCGGGAGATGGGGAGAAGGACTAGGGGAGGGTTTCCATTGGGCAGAGATGCCGCTCGACGAGTTTGAGCCGTTCGCCGGGCTCCACGCTGCTTCAAACTGTGCCGGTGCCGCATTCGCCACGGGGATTCCCGCGAGGTTCAGGCCCAGAATTGCAACGGCCAGTCTGCGCATGAACGCAGGGCTGAGTTTGGCGGTGGCGCTCGCGCAGCGGTTCTTTCCCATTTGCTGGAGGAGCGCGGCGGCCATTGCCAGGATGAACGTGGCGATCCACCAGGCGCCGATCCCCAGACCGGAGGCAGTTGCGACAAATCCCAGGAGGTCTTCGAACATGGGTGTCTGGAGTCGTCCTGCCGCGGAGTTCCATCGGTCAACCAAGATCAGTCCAGTGACAGCGAGCAAAAGGGCGAGCACCAGGATGGTCACCGCCATTGCAACATCGTTCCGAACGGGCCTGTTCGTCTGTTCCATGGGTTCCCCTTACCCAGTTGATGCAAGTATGTGCAATTTGATGCTATTTAATGATGTTTGAATTATTTTGGTCACAACGAGTGGCATTTGTCTAGGAATGGATTGTCGATGAAGAAAGATTGACCGTCGAGGGATGCCCGCTTACGCTGACGCAATGCGTTGGGATGCTCTGTTTGAAGACATGGAGGCACAGTTGGCCTCTGAACGATTGCTGGGACTTGAATCGGAAATTTCAGAGCGGGCACGTGTGGAGATCGCCGGAATCGACGTCTCCGACAGGCTGCGTGGCGCGATCGGCCGGAAGATTGATGTGAAGCTCCGATCCGGAACGCAGGTGTCAGGGACGCTTAGTCATGTCGGGAGCGAATCGGTGGTTTTGGACGAAGGTCGCCACCAGTGGTTGGTGCCCGTCGCGGCGGCTTTGGCGTATCAGGGCCTGGGCCGGCAGGTCCGGGCTGGCCAATCGAAGGCATCACAGCGGCTTGGCCTGGCCAGCGCACTGCGAATGCTGGCCCGTGACAGGGCGGAACTGGCGGTTCATCTGCTTGAGTTGGCGCAGGAGGAGCGGACGATGCGGGGCGTCATTGATCGCGTCGGCAAGGACCACTTTGATCTCGCGGTGATGTTGCCGGGCGAGGTCCGCCGGTCCGGGAACGTCGTATCTGTGGCAACAATTCCGTTCCAGTCACTTGCCGCGCTGCGTTCATTGCGGGGCCAGGACTTCTAGCCCGGCCGGCTCCCCGCCGTCGTTGTCCTGGGGCGCTGGACGGAGATCAGGACGACTTGGATTTGGCCTCTTGGATGATCCTGCTGGCCTCGGCGTAGCGTTCCTCGATGTACTGCTCCAGCATCTTTTCTTCGACGCGCCACTGGCCCCTGCCGCCCACTTGGATGGCCTTGAGCTCACCGCTTCGCACCAGAGCGTATGCCTGCGGCGAGTTGATCTGAAGCTGTTCGGCGACATCAGCGAGGGTGAGGAATCGGGGCATGCATCCATTTTGCCACTGTTCGATCCACTTGCCGCGGTTATCCACAGGTTGATGTAATTTGAGGCATGTGGCTTTCGGAAGGGACCCAGATGCGGTCAGAATAAAGGCCACTGAAGGTCGACGCCGACTAACAAAACAAACGGGGGAGCAGGATGGGTGTAACTACCGGGGCCGCTGCAGCGCGGCTCAGGAAACCGTCATGGAGGGATCCGCGGCTTTTGGTGGGGATTCTCCTGGTCTTGGCATCGCTGGCCGGCGTCATCGCCCTCGTTGGAACCGCTGACCGCACCATTCAGGTCTATGCGGCGCGCGAGTCGATTGCCGTGGGCCAGAAAGTCAGCAAGGACGATCTTGCGGTTGTCAAGGTCCGGCTCGACGACGTTGAGTCCAGCTATGTCACTCTGGCTGGCGGTCTGCCGGAGGGAAGAGTTGCCATCCAGCGAATTGCCAAGAACCAACTCGTCCCGCAGGAAAGCCTGGGCGCCGCCGACTCCTTGGACCGCAAGCCGGTGGCGATCGCGATCCAGGAATCGCTGCCTTCCCAGGCTGTGGCAGGATCCCGCGTCGACGTCTGGGTGGCCCACCCCGATGTGCGCAACGGTTTCGGCACGCCGCAGTTGCTGTTGCCCGGCGCGGAGATCGCCCAGGTCACGGAGGGTGCCTCCACCCTTGGAGCGTCCAAGGAGAAGGTGGTTCTGGTCCTGGTGACCGATGAGCAGATGCCGAACCTTCTTGGTGCGCAGGCAAACAAAGCGAAGATTGCCGTGGTGTGGAATCCGGGCGGTGCCAGCAAGTGAGTATCCCGGTTGTCACAGTCGGGCAATCCCGGGAAGATTTGGTCGGCGGACTCGAACGGCTCCACGGGCCGGTGACGGTGGTGCGTCGGTGTGGTGAACTCGCCGAACTCCTGGCCGCATGCCAAAGCGGTCTCGCCCGCGCCGCCGTCATCGCCGAAGGCGCTGGGGAATTGACGGCGTCGCTGGTCGACCGGCTGGCGGCTGTCGGAGTCTCCATCGTCGCCCTGAGCGACGATCCGGGAGAGGAGGGCCGCCTGCGCAGCATCGGCGTCGTGACGGCGTCGCTCGATGTGGATTCGGCAACGCTGGCGTCGAGGATCTCCGATGCCGTAGGCCAGTTGCCCGGACAAGGAAGACGACGCGCGGAGCCTCGGGATTCCGGGTTTGCGGATACCGCGGCAGAACTCCGTCCCACCGATGCGCCGGAAGAACCGGAACACGTGCCGGCCGGGGCTGGCCGGATCATCGCGGTCTGGGGGCCTACCGGGGCGCCTGGCAGGACTCTTGTGGCGGTCAACATTGCTGCAGAGTTGGCGGCGGAAGGCAAGTCAGTGATTCTCCTCGATGCAGACAGCTACGGGGCCAGCGTCGCGGCTTCGCTGGGCTTGCTGGACGAATCCGCCGGACTGGCGCAGTCTTGTCGACTGGCGGACCAAGGATTGCTGGATACCGAATCGCTCAAGCGGATCGCCGCGCCGGTCTTCGCCAAAACCACCAGCTTCCGGGTTCTTACCGGCATTACGCGCGCGGACCGGTGGACGGAGCTCCGGGCCGCCGCGCTCTCTTCGGTGCTTGAGCTCTCCAAGGAGATCGCGGACGTCGTCGTAGTCGACGCAGGTTTCTGCCTTGAAGCGGACGAAGAACTCAGCTTCGACACGATGGCCCCTCGACGCAATGCCGCGACCCTCCGCAGTATCGAACTGGCGGACACCGTTTACGCCGTCGGCGCGGCCGATGCCGTTGGCGTTCCGCGACTCGTGCGTGGCCTCGCGGAGCTCGAACAGGCTGTCCCGCACGCGGCTCCCCGAGTGGTTTTGAACAAGGTCCGGGCCGCATCCGCTGGCCGCTCACCCGAACGTGAACTCCGTGAAGCATGGGAGCGGTACGGACCCAATCAAGGCATCGAAGCGTTCCTGCCATCCGATCCTGAAGCCTGCGACGTGGCCCTGTTGTCCGGCTCTGTCCTCTTCGAGGCTGCGCCCGAATCTCCATTGCGGCTCGCCATCGCAAATATGGTATGTGCACCTGTCCAGCAAAATCGCAAATCCTCTGTCATTTATTCCAGAGCAAGGCGTCGTCTAAAGCGTTAGGCTCGCCATGTGGGCTGCAAGGACGCAGCAATTGAGATGTGATGGAGGCGTTTGTCGATGTCGTCAGGATCCAGCGTGGAGGATCGTTCTAAACCTGCAGTAGTCCGGGAGGGATTCTTCGGGGACTACTACGAGCATCTCGCTGAGGAGGACGCCCGCGGGTACGCTGCCGAGCAGTTGACCTCCAGGGCGGCGGCACACCGGGAAGCGGGGCAGAGCCGCAAGCCGGGCACTGCCAACGTCAGGATCGCCAATGAGGGTGACCGCAGCATTCTGTACATCGTCACGGATGACATGCCGTTCCTCGTGGACTCGGTGAACGCCGAACTCGTTCGCCAGAACTGCGCTATCCGGCTCGTCATGCACCCGCTCTTCGTGGTTTCGCGTGACCACCTCACCGGCGACCTGTCCGACATTGCCCGGGTGCCGTCGAACATCGGCATCTCGAGCGGTGACACCGCGGCGATGCCGAACATCGCCCATCTGATCGCCCAAGGTGACAACGTCTCCCACATGGAGTCGTGGATCGCCGTCGAGGTTGACAGGGTGGCCGACGACTTCCAGAAGGAACTCGTGGACGGAATCCACCGCGTCCTGAACGACGTCCGGGCCGCCGTCGAAGACTGGCCCAAAATGCGCACGAAGGCGCTCGAGCTGGCATCGTCCCTGGACAAAGTGGCCCACCCGGAAGACATCGCGGAACTCAGGCAAGCGCAGGACCTGCTGCGTTGGTTGGACAACGGCAACTTCACGTTCCTTGGTTACCGGGAATACGACCTCATCACCGAGAACGGTGAAGACGTACTCGAGTTGCGTGAAGCAAGCGGTCTGGGACTCTTGAGGGCGGGGGACCACCCGCACCAAATCCAGCACCTCACCGATGCCGGACGCCGGAAGGCGCGCGAGAAGCGTGCCTTGGTCATCACCAAAGCCAACTCGCGGTCCACCGTTCACCGCCCTGCGTACCTGGACTACATCGGTGTCAAGAGCTTCGACGTTGCCGGCAACGTCAACGGTGAGCGCCGCTTCATCGGCCTCTTCGCAACGAGCGCGTACACCGGTTCCGTAAGGAACATCCCGATCGTTCGGGAAAAGGTCGACGCCGTGCTCCGCTCGGCCGGTTTCCCCCAGGACTCACACTCTGGCAAAGACCTCGTCGGTATCCTCGAGACCTACCCCCGTGACGAACTCTTCCAGATAGAGACCGAGGACCTGGCAGCAACGGCTTTGGGCATTCAGCGTCTGCAGGAGCGGCGTCGTACGAAGCTCTTCCTGCGCCCGGACATCTATGGGCGATTCATGTCGGCATTGGTCTACCTGCCCCGTGACCGCTACACCACCAACGTCCGGCAGCGAATTGAACAGGAACTCCGCGAGACCTTCGAAGCCGAGAGCATCGACTACGAGGCCCGGATCACGGAGTCCGCACTCTCAAGGGTGTTCTTCCGTATCCGGCTCCCGCGGGAGGCTGAGCTTCGCGACGTCGACGCCGGTGAACTCGAAAAGCGGCTTGTCCGGGCTTCGCGGTCCTGGGCCGAAGGAATTGCGGAGGTGCTCCGCGAGAACACCAGCGGTTTGGATGCCGAGCGGTTGTCCGCCCTGTGGGCAGATGCGTTCCCCGCCGGCTACCGGGTCGACTACGAAGTCGAAGACGCCCTCAAGGACATTGAGCGTTTCGAGAAGTATGCCGCCACAACCGACCGCGACGCCGTCGCTGTCCAGGCGGTCCCCGGCGTGCATGTCTACCTGCCCAACGGCGCCGGCGAACTGCTCGAAGAGGATGCCCGCGTCAAGCTCTACCTTTTGGAACCGAAGAGCCTGAGCCAGATCCTGCCCTACTTCCACAATCTTGGCCTTGAGGTTCTCGATGAGCGGCCTTTCGAGATTGAGACTGCCGACCACCGGGACTTCTTCCTCTACGACCTTGGCCTGAAGTACCCCGCCGGTGTCGATCCCGTGGCTACCGGCCAGCTCTTGGCGGACTCCTTCAGCGCCGCCGTGACCGGTGCGGTGGAGTCCGACAGTTTCGACCGGCTCGTCCTCCGGGAAGGTATCCACTGGCGGCAGGTTGTCATGCTCCGCGCCTATGCGAAGTACATGCGCCAGATGGGGAACACCAACTCCTTCGAGTTCATAGCGGATACCCTCCTCGCCAACCCGGAGGTTGCCCGCGGCCTTATTGACCTCTTTGGGGCGCGCTTCGATCCGTCGTCGCCTGACGCCGCGCGTCCGGCCCGCCAGGAGGGCGCCCGCGCCGCACTGGCCGAAGCAATTGACCAGGTGGCAACGCTCGACGCCGACCGGGTCCTGCGGACTTTCGTCAACCTCATCGAGTCGACGCTGCGCACGAACTACTTCCAGGGCAAGTCGTACGTCAGCTTCAAGCTGGATCCGACCACGATCGACGGACTGCCGTTCCCGCGGCCAAAGTACGAGATCTGGGTGTACTCGCCTCGCGTTGAAGGCGTGCACTTGCGCTTCGGCAAGGTGGCCCGTGGCGGTTTGCGGTGGTCGGACCGCCGTGAAGACTTCCGGACCGAGATCCTCGGGCTGGTCAAGGCACAGACCGTCAAGAACGCCGTGATTGTGCCGACCGGTGCCAAGGGCGGATTCTTCGCGAAGCAACTTCCGGATCCGGCACTTGACCGTGCCGCATGGATGGCCGAGGGCATCGAAAGCTACAAGACCTTCATCCGCGGCCTGCTCGACCTCACCGACAACCTCGTGACCACAGCCGACGGCGAGAAGATTGTGCCGCCGTCGGACGTTGTCCGTCAGGATGACGACGATTCGTACCTGGTGGTGGCAGCTGACAAGGGCACCGCTACCTTCTCGGACACCGCGAACGGCCTGGCCGCCGAGTATGGATTCTGGCTGGGGGACGCATTCGCTTCCGGTGGTTCCGTGGGGTACGACCACAAGGCCATGGCCATTACGGCCCGCGGCGCATGGGAGTCGGTCAAGCGCCACTTCAGCGAGCTGGACCTTGACACCCAGAGCGAGGAATTCACCGTGGTTGGCGTCGGCGACATGTCCGGCGACGTGTTCGGCAACGGAATGCTGCTTTCCAAGCACATCCGCCTGCTGGCCGCCTTCGACCACCGCCACATCTTCCTGGACCCGACGCCGGACGCGGCTTCGTCCTTCGGCGAGCGGCAGCGTCTCTTCGAGCTTCCCCGCTCCTCCTGGGACGACTACGACCGCTCGCTCATCAGCGCAGGCGGCGGGGTCTACCCCCGCCAGGCCAAGGTCATCCCGATCTCGCCGGAAGTCCGCCGTGCCCTTGGCCTGCCGGACGGAACGGTTCAGCTGAGTCCGCCTGAACTTCTGCGTGCAATCCTCCTCGCTCCGGCCGATCTCCTCTACAACGGCGGAATCGGAACGTACATCAAGGCCAGCACCGAGTCCCACGCCGAGGTGGGAGACAAGGCAAACGACGTCATCCGCGTGAACGGGCGCGAACTCCGCGTCAAAGTCGTGGGCGAAGGCGGCAACCTCGGAATGACGCAGCGCGGACGTATCGAGGCCGCTCTGCAGGGTGTCATCCTCAACACCGACGCAATCGACAACTCTGCCGGCGTCGATTGCTCCGACCATGAAGTCAACATCAAGATCTTCGTCGACCGGATGGTTGCCGCAGGAAAACTGGATGCTTCCGAGCGCACCTCGTTCCTCGCCGACATGACCGACGAGGTCGGGCGCCTTGTGCTCGAAGACAATATCGATCAGAACATCCTCTTGCTCAACGACCGCACTCGCGTCGCCGAATGGAGCCCGAGCTACGAGCGCCTGATGGACTGGCTCGAGAAGTCCGCCGACCTCAAACGGGACGTCGAAGCGCTGCCGACCACCGAGACGCTTCGCGAACGGTTGGAACAGGGCCAGGGCCTGACGTCCCCGGAACTGTCCGTGCTCGCCGCCTACGCCAAGATCGAATTGGGCTCGGCATTGCGGGACAGTGATCTGGCGGATGACCCCTGGTTCCGTAAGACGATCCGCTCCTACTTCCCGAAGCAGCTCCGAGAGCGGTTCGACGCGGAACTGGACACCCATCCCTTGCGCCGCGAAATCATCGCCACCGTGGTGGCCAACGATATGATCAACCTGGGCGGGATCACCTTCGCCTTCCGCACCATGGAGGAGACCTCGGCTACCGAGGTCGCCGTCGCCAAGGCGTTCGTAGCCCTCCGTGAGATCTACGAACTCGAGTCGATGGTGCGGGAGCTCAATGCCCTGCCTGCCTCGTTCCCCACGGAACACTGGAGCACCGTCCACCTCGACATCCGGAGGCTTCTGGACCGTGCCGTTCGCTGGTTGCTGAGCCAGGGCAACGCCTCGAAGCCGATCTCGGAGATCGTCGCGGAATTCAAGCCGATGATGGATCCGATGCGGGCCCGGGTGCTCGACTACTTGCGCGGCAGCGACAAAGAGCGCGTTACCGGCTGGCTCGAAAAGGCGCGCTCGTGGGGCCTTCCCGACACGCTCGCCCATCGCTGGGCCGAGCTGTTCGAGAGCTTCGTGCTCCTGGACATCGCCAAGATCACGCACAGCCGCGACGCCCGTGTGGAAGAGGTCAGCCACGTCTACTACACGGTATTCGACCGCTTCCACGTCGATTCATTGCTGGAGCGAATTACCGCGCTCCCGCGCGATGACCGCTGGCAGGCTCTTGCCCGTGCAGCCCTGCGCGACGACCTCTACTCGACCGTAGCGGACATGACGACATCGGTGCTCGAATCGACCGACGCCGACCTCGACGCCGAGGCCCGTTTGCGGGCCTGGGAAGGCATCAATGCCGAGCAATTGGGCCGCGCGAAGAGCATGTTCGACGAGGTCAACGCGCTGGAGGCCGACGACATGGCTTCTCTGTCGGTAGCATTGAGGCTCTTGAGGTCAATCGTTCGACGCTAGGGACAAGCCCGGGCGTTATATGGAGGTGCAGTGGCAATCTTTACAGACCCCATCAGGGAGCACGCTGATTTCGGGCCTGGAGATGCCGAATGGCTGCACCTCCTGGTCGGCGACTGGCAGATGGTCGCCGACCTGGCGTTCGCGGACTTGGCCCTATGGTTTCCGCATCCTGAATTCGGTTACATCGCGCTTGCTCACGTGAGGCCGTCGACGAGCCACACGGTGTTTCATGCGGACTTCGTCGGGGAAGGCATCCGCTCGGATCTGCGACCGATAGTCGACAAAGCGTGGTCCAGCCGTTCCATCGAACGCTCCAGCGAAACGAGCTGGAGCAGCGAGATGGCCCTGCGCGTCGAGGCGGTTCCCATGGTCAGGAACGGACGGACCCTTGCCGTCGTCACGTCGCATATGGACCTTTCCAGTTCGCGGATGCCTTCCCGCCTGGAGCTCACCTATCGGCAATGCGCCTACGATCTGCTCCGGATGGGAACGCTGGGACTCTGGCCGGATTTCGCTTCACCGACGGGTTCCCGCCGTGGCGCTCCCCGCGTGGGTGACGGCCTGATAAGGCTCGACGCCGACGGGATCGTCCAGTATGCGAGTCCAAACGGTGTCTCCGCCTTCCGTCGCCTCGGCGAGGTGGAAACCTTGGAAGGACGGTCCCTTGCGGAAGTAACCGCAGGACTCCTCAAGGACCGGCGGATGGTGGACGAGACATTGCCGCTGGTCGTCACGGGTCGGATGCCCTGGAGGAGCGAGATCGAGTCCCGCGGTGTCAGCTTGTCGTTGCGCGCGATTCCGTTGCGTGACGAGAAGCATCGCTTCGGAGCCTTGGTGCTGTGCCGCGACGTGTCCGAACTGCGACGCCGTGAGCTCGAGCTGGTGACCAAGGACGCGACAATTCGTGAAATCCACCACCGCGTCAAAAACAACCTGCAGACCGTGGCGGCTTTGCTGCGCATGCAGTCGCGACGGATGGTCAGCGATGAGGCGAAGCAAGGCCTGGAGCAGGCAATGCGGCGAGTGGCGACGATTGCCTTGGTTCACGAGACACTTTCGCAAGGCCTCACGCAGAGCGTTGATTTCGATGAACTTATTGGACGCCAGTTCCGGCTCTCCGCAGAAGTAGCGTCCCCTTCGCAGCACGTCCGGACCGAGCGCGCGGGCCTGTTCGGCGAGTTGCCGAGCGACTTTGCCACGCCCCTTGCTCTTGTCATCAATGAGCTCGTGACGAATGCGGTGGAGCACGGCCTTGAAGGACGGGCCGGAACGGTTTGGCTCATGGCCGATCGGTCCACGGGGGAGCGCGGCGATGAACTCCTCACGGTGACGATCGCCGATGATGGCGTCGGGCTGCCCGAGGGGTCATACACGGAAGGTCTAGGCCTTCAGATTGTGCGGACGCTCGTCACGAGCGAATTGGGTGGCAGCATCCAGTGGCGGCCGCGCGACGGCGGCGGCACCGCCGTCGAGATCGTCCTGAACCTCGTCCGGAGCTGACGCCGTCCGCTGGCGACGCGCTCTGTCTCTGACCGCGGTCAGAAATGCGAAGATGGCCCGGACTTATCAGTCCGGGCCATCTTCGTGTGTTCTCTTTGCCTCAGGCGGTGTGTTTTGCGGGCCGAGTCGCTTAGGAAGCGCGGCGGGCGCGGGCGGCGCGGCGCTTGAGTGCACGTCGCTCGTCCTCGCTCATTCCGCCCCAGACGCCAGCGTCCTGACCCGACTCAAGGGCCCACTGAAGGCATGTGTCCACGACGGGACAGCGGCGGCAGACACTCTTCGCTTCCTCGATCTGGAGAAGCGCAGGGCCGGTGTTGCCTACGGGGAAGAAAAGCTCCGGGTCCTTGTCAAGGCAGGCTGCGCGGTTACGCCAATCCATGCTGATCAGTCACTCCATTCGTGAGTACTAGTTAAGCCTTTTGTGAAAATATTCACGAGAGGCTTCATAGGAAAGGGGACCCATTGGGCCCCCTTGGTCGTCTGAGTCAAGCGTGTCATGTTAACGCCATGTAAACAAGGGGTTCAAGCGTTTGAAACCGTGAGCGATGCATCACATTGGATACCGGCCTACTCACAGGTATTCGACTATGTCCGGTAGTGTGCCAGTGTGTCAAGACCCCCTCTGAACCCCCACCATCACCCAGCAGCGCCCGGCGACGACGGCCAGGGGACCAGCCGCGATAACTTAGGCCGGGCAATCGGCGGAGGACCGCGTCCTGCAGGAATCGTTGTTATTTCGATTGTGGTTGTGCTGGAAGCCCTCGCACTATTGATCGCCGGGGCGCTGTATATATACGAGCTCGTGACAGGGGCTCCGGTGGCCTCATTCTGGGGAGCCGTATTTACTTTGGGCCTTCTGCTGGCCTTTTCTGCATTGTTGTTTGCCGTGGGACACTTCCTGTTCCGTGGCTACCGTTGGACCCGGGCACCGGCGTTGGTTGCCCAGCTGTTCGCCCTGACCATCGGGTTTCCCACCATGACCGGAGGCCTGGTTCTCGCCGGCCTGGCCATGGTGGTGCCGGCTTTGGCCGCGATCGTCTTTTTGTTCGACAAGCGGGTGGTTGCCTTTGCTTCCCGGGCGGGCGGATCCCGCGCCGCCCTCTAGCTGTTTTCCCTTTGGTACGGCTTCCTAACCCGGAGCGGCGATCTGGAGGGAGCGTGTTCGTCCATTCTCAATGAGGACAGCACGACCCGGTGGCGGCGCTTGTTCGGCGGCGATGCGCACGCCGAAGAAATCCGCAGCGGCAGGCGGCGCATTGCCAAGGAGAAGTCCGGTTCCGTGGTTTCCGGCCAGGGAAGCAAGCGGCGTCCGCTGCATGAGGGCTGGGCTTCCCGCAGTCGCCACGACTGAGAAGCCCATGCCGGGAAGTTCAGCCAGGAGGACGGCGGTTTCGCTGCTGAGGCGATCGACGTCGTCCACGAAGGGGATGACTTCTGCTCCCACGAGCCTGCGGCGCGCATCCCGGTGGAATGCAGCCCAACCGGCATCAGGATCGGTCCCTTCGGGTGGCGCCCACCAATGATGGCCTGGATTGAGCATGGCCAACGCGGTGAGCAACGAGGACTTGCCGGAACCGGGAGTGCCAAGGGCGAGGAGGATGCCTGGGCGCGGCAGTGTGATCCAAGCAGGTTCGTGTTCGTCCCCTCCAACCCCGAGGAGTACCGACCCCTGCGCGCGAGCGCGGGAAAGGGCAGCGGTTTCGGTTCGGCTAAGGGCAGCGAGATCCGAAGCCCGGATGAACTGCGGCAGGGGATCCACCCGGAATGGGCGCCGTGCGGGCTCCGGGGGCACGCCGTATGGCCAGGCCACGCCTGGAGGGGGCGCCACGAGCTGCGCGACTGCCGTGTCGACGTCAAGCAGGTTGCCACTCACGACCGCCCGGCCTGTCAGAGGCTTCATAGCCACGAAACGCGGCCACGCCAAGCGCCCTTCTTCCGTTGTCCCGGTGGGAAAGTAGGCGCGGTTGGGGATTGACGCGAACATGCGTGACGCTGTCAGTTCGCGATCGCCGGTGACAAGAACAGCCACTCCTGCCTTTGGTCCATCGCGGACGATCGCATGAACAACGTCTTCTGCCCAGGCCAGCGCTCCGGCGCGCAACTCGGAGACCCACGAACCCCAGTTCGAGATAACCAGCAGAAGCGGGACCTGCCCGGCGGTTCCCGGGGATTGCCGCGACGACATCTCAGCCGCGAGCCTCTCCAGGATGCGGACTCCCCTCCTGCTGTCGGTGGAGGAGGCGACGGCCGCCACTCGTCCCTGGGCTGCCACGTCGGTGTACGAACCGTCGCCGTCGAGGATATAGAGATGGAGTTCCTCGGCACTTCCAACAAGCTGCGCCGCTGCCGCCTTACAGGTATCGTCGACTCCACTCCCAGGAGGACCAACGAGTCCAAGATTCCCGTGGACGAGCGGAGTCCAGTACAAGCCGGCAACTCGTTGTTGCGCCGGCAAGTCTGCCAAGCCAAGGTAGGCTGTCGGCCCTGCCGGCGATCCGCTTGCCGCGCGCTTTCCCGTGATTGCCGCTATGCCGGGGGAATCGTGAAAGGGAACGGATTCTGGAAGCGGATGTGCAACGGGTCTCCGGGGTGCTGAACGCCCGCGGACGTCCCAAACCTGGTTGATCGCCTTAATAATGGAACGGGCGGCTTCTGCTGGCGTCGCGATCGCCCCCTGAGTCGCTGCGTCGGCTGTTTCAGACCAACCGCCGAAGCGGAGCGACCCCGTTGTCGGCAATGCAACGGCCTTTGTGAGCGCCGGGGCCTTTTCGCTGCCCGCAAGAGTTGCCGACTGAAAGGGCTCGGCATCCTCCCCTCCGCGAACCATATATGCCCGGCCAGGTCGAGACACCGGAATCGATGCCGCCGCCGGTGAGTTGATGATGTCCCGGGATTCCATTTCTGATTGGACGCGAAGGGCAATGCTGGTAGTCACGTTGGCCCGGATGTCCGCACTCAGGGCACCCTGTGGACGTTGTGTAGCCATGATCAAGTGAATGCCCAGAGACCGTCCTACCGTGGCGATCCGCATCAATTCGGCCAAGGCATCGGGGGCGTCTTCAATGAGCATCCTGAATTCGTCGATTACAAGTACAAGACGGGGCAGTATTGGAAACCGGCTCCTTCGTCCCGACTCGCCCCCGCCCCCGGTTCCGCCGGCTTTGGCCCAATATGCAGGCAAATCAGGGACCCCGGCCTTCGAAAGGGTCGCTTCCCGCATCCGAACCTCGGCCCGGAGGGAGGAGAGGGTACGTTCGAGCTCGTGTTCGCTGAGGTCCGTCAGCATTCCGACGCATTGCGGAAGGTCGAGCAACGGCCCGAGGCCCGAACCTCCCTTGAAATCAACAAACAGGAAGTTGACCCTGTCCGGGCTGTGGGTCAGCGAGATTGCGGACACTATCGTGCGCAGAAGCTCTGACTTTCCCGATCCCGTAGTTCCAGCAACGAGGAGATGCGGGCCGTCTGAAACCAGGTCCAACGACCGGGGTCCGTCGGTTCCTTGCCCGATGACCGCAGACAGCCCTCCGCGTACTGAAGAAGTGCTCCAGCGGTCCGCGATGCTTGAAGGCTCTGGCGGAAGCAATTCGGCAAGTTGGCAACTAGAGGGGACAAGCGGCGCCCCTTCTGCCGCCGAGCCGGGCAATCTCGCCAATGACCGACAGTAGCGGTCGAAGACAAGGTGCGGTACAAGGTCAGGGTCAAATTCCGTTTCCGATAGACACGAGCGGAGGATTGCGCCATTGCTCCGCAGTTCGACCGCGCAACTGCTTTCGTCCCCGCCTGCGGAACGTTGGAAGACTCTCCATCCGGACTCGATCGCCGCCGCCCGGAGTGGGCCGATGGTGGGATCACGTTCGGGCCCCACCAGAAACAGTGCTCCCGGTCTGTCCGTGGGCGCGGAAAGAACAGTTGCGGCTGAAGAGGAGTCCGTGGTCAAGGTGACGCGGGGGAGGAACCGGGCACTTGACGGCAAGTGGGTCATCGCTCCGTGTATGAGGACGGGGACGTTGCTTGCGCCCGGAAAGGCGGCCAGTTGCATGAGTAGGAATCTGAACACTCCTTGCACCGTGGCTTCGGGTCCCGAGAGGGAAACGGTTTGCAGGGAGGGATCCAGAACTACCGGAACCGGGCCTAAATGCGGTGGCTGAAAGCCCGGGTCCGCGGGATCGAGCGCAACGCGGGCATTCTGCGGACTGGTGCCGAGCCGGAGCCAGACATCGCGGCAGCCCGCCGTTCCTTGCGTTGCGCCCGAGGCTTGCTCCGTACGGGCTCCCTTAACCGTGCCGGTTCCTTGCGTTGTGCTGGTTCTTGGCGGTGTCAACTGCCTTCGTCCGTGTTCCGTGGGGAGGCAGGCTGCTGAGCTGACGGCAAAGGCGAGCTCAGCGGCGGATGGTGAACACCGCCGTCGTCTGGCCCGATCCTGTTCGACGGCCGCCGCGATCGCGGCAGCCAGAAGGCGGCGCTCGCGTTTTCCCGAAATTGCCGGGACAAGAATCGCGATGGCCGAAATTGCGGTGAATCCGAGGAACATCCACATGCCGGTGGCAAGTGCCATTCCGACTCCCAGCAGGACTGGGAGCCCGGCCGTGAGGAGAAGGTGCGTTCGGTTGCCGGCATCATGGCGCCGGGGAACCAGGATCGGCTCGGCGACGCCCAGGCCTGCGGTCCCCAGCGACTCCGCTCCATGCTCATCGTCGCCGAAGACTATTGACATGACCGAGCCACCACATCGAATCCTGGAAGCGGTTGAGAGGTGGGCGGAGCGGACTTTGCGTCCATCCGCCACTGTTCCGTTCGCGCTCCCCGTGTCGCTTATGGTGACGGCTGTTTCGGAGATCGTGAGGACGGCGTGAACCCGGGAAACATCGGGATCCGGGAGGCAGATATCAGCGTTGCTCCGGCCAATCGTGTAAGTGCCCCGTTCCAACGGTATGACCAGGCCCGCGGCTGGTCCGGCATGCACCAGCAAGGACAACGCTGCCGGACTCCGATTGCCGTCACGGGTGTCCCGCGCCTCCTGACCGGCCCCGTCCACCAACACAGCTCCCGAGATGAGCGGCGCCGAACCAACGGTGAGGCCGCCGAGGGGCAGTCCATCGACCGCGAGTTTTCCGGTTCCGAACTCAGCCGCGACTGCGGCCTCGACGACGGCGCCGGGTGTGCCGTTTCCCGCGGCCATGGTCAGTTCGATGGGCTCACTTTGCCGTAACGCCCCCGGGGCCCGGACAAGGGTGCAATGGAATGTCATTGTGTCCGCTCCTTCGGTTCGCGCGTCTGCTGTTCTCCCACGATATTTGTGCTGAGCACCGGGTGTTCTTGGGCAGTTGGCCTATGTGGAAAACGTGGCACTCGTTCGCCCGGGGAGGGGCCGGCTCGAAAACCGGGCGCGCCATCTCGGGTAGGCTTGACCTGCAGCCAATGCACACCATTGGGCTGCCCATATTCGAACCAGGAGATTTTGTGACCGCTGACCTCGTCATTGTCGGGTCGGGCTTTTTTGGCCTGACAATCGCAGAACAGGCAGCCACCGAGCTGGGCTTGAAGGTTGTTGTCATCGACCGCCGGCACCACGTCGGAGGCAACGCATACAGCGAAATGGAAGAGCAAACGGGCATCGAGGTGCACCGGTATGGTGCGCATCTGTTCCACACCTCGAATGAACGGGTTTGGGAATACGTCAACCGGTTCACTACCTTCACCAATTACGTGCACAAGGTGTACGGCGTCCACAAGGGCGAGGTCTACTCCCTGCCCATCAACCTGGCAACGATCAACCAGTTCTTCAGGGCCAACCTGAAGCCCGGCGAGGCGCGGGCACTCATTCAGGAGCAGGCTGGCGAACTTGCGGGAACCGATCCGCAGAACCTCAACGACAAGGGCATCCAGCTGATCGGCCGTCCACTCTACGAGGCCTTCATCAAGCACTACACCGGCAAGCAGTGGCAGACGGACCCCAAGGACCTGCCGGCAGGGATCATTTCCCGGCTTCCCGTCCGCTATAACTACGACAACCGCTACTTCAACGACAAGTACGAGGGCCTTCCGACCAACGGATACACCGCGTGGGTCGAGAAGATGGCCGAGCATCCGAACATCGAAGTGCGGCTGAACACGGACTTCTTCGACAACTCCCATGAGTATTCGAAGGACAAGGTTGTCGGCAAGATTCCCGTCGTCTACACGGGCCCGGTGGACCGCTACTTCGACTTCGTCGCCGGAGACCTGTCCTGGCGCACCATCGATTTCGAAGAGGAAGTCCTGGACATGGGCGACTTCCAGGGGACCTCCGTTGTGAACTACAACGACGACGACGTCCCGTTCACCAGGATCATCGAGCCGCGGCATTTCCACCCCGAGCGCGAATACCAGACGGAGAAGACCGTGATCATGCGTGAGTTCTCTCGATTCGCGGAAAAGGGCGACGAACCGTACTACCCGGTCAACACGGCACTCGACAGGGAGAAGCTGCTCAAGTACCGGGATTTGGCGGCGGCGGAAGAGAATGTACTCTTCGGCGGGCGTCTTGGCACCTACAAGTACCTCGATATGCACATGGCCATCGGTTCGGCGCTGTCGATGTTTGAAAACAGGATTCGTCCGCACTTCGAAAGCGGCGCGGCAATTGAAAGTGGAGGAGTAGACGCGTGAGCAGCGAAATCAAGATGCAAGTATTGCAGCGGGTTATCCTGCCCGCTGATGACCAGCTGGACACCACAGCGTTGTACGTCGACGCCGGACCAGCGAACGGTATCCGCCTCCGCGAGAACGACGAATTCGCCAGGAACCCCAAGTCGACCGAGGAGAAACTTCACTTCGTCAGTTCGGGCGGCGAAGAGGTCCATTTTGAAGACGTCCTCTCCAGGAGTTCCGTAAGGCTCCGCGCGGGAGAGCAGCTTTCCTTCGGAACGTACTTCAACGCGTTTCCCGCGAGCTACTGGCGCCGCTGGACGGACCTTCAAATGGTCCGCCTCGTTGTCCGTACAACGGGCCACGGTACAGTCACGGTCTACAAGTCGAACGCGCGGGGCACTCTCCAGCGTGTTGATGGTGCGAGGGTCGAGGGCGCCGCTGTCACCGAATTCGAACTCTCCCTCAAGCCCTTCGGCGACGGCGGGTGGTACTGGTTCGATCTGGCCTCCAGCCGTGAGGAACTGACCCTCGATTCAGCGGAATGGCAAGGCGCGGAGCGCAAGGGCAACCCCGGCAAGGTGACCCTCGAGATCACCACCATGAACAAGCCGGACTTCTGCCTGAACAACGCCAGGATCCTCTCGGAGCATCCCGAGGTGCTGGAACACGTCCAGGAAATCCTCATCGTGGACCAAGGAACCCAAAAGGTTGCCGAGCAGCCAGGCTTTGCCGAAGTGAAGTCCGCCCTCGGTGACAAGCTGCGGATCATCAACCAAGCCAATCTCGGCGGCTCGGGTGGCTTCTCCCGCGGCATGTATGAGGCCGTGGAGAACGGCAGCGACTACGCGCTCCTGTTGGACGACGACGTCGTGATCGAACCGGAGAGTATCGCGCGCCTGCTGACCTTCTCGGACCATTGCCGGAAGCCGACTATCGTCGGCGGCCACATGTTCGACCTCTACAGCCGCAGCGTTCTCCACACCTTTGGTGAAGTGGTGGACCCCTATCGATTCGTGCCGGCCATGCCCCATGCGGACATGGAGATGAGGCACGACTTCAGCGTTGCGAACCTTCGGCAGACGCCGTGGCTGCACCGGCGCGTCGACGTCGACTACAACGGCTGGTGGCTGTGCATGATCCCGACGGAAATCATCCGCGAGATCGGGCTGTCGCTTCCTGTCTTTATCAAGTGGGACGACGCCGAATACGGACTTCGCGCCCGTGAAGCCGGTTTTGCCACGGTTTCCTTGCCCGGCGCGGCCGTCTGGCATGTCTCCTGGATCGACAAGGACGACCTGGTCGGCTGGCAGGCCTATTTCCATGGCCGGAACCGCCTGATCACCACGCTCATCTACAGCCCCTATAAGAAGGGTGGCCGCGTTATCCGGGAGTCGTTCCAAGCCGATGTAAAGCACTTGGTTTCGATGCAGTACTTCACCGAACATTCACGCCTCGATGCCCTGAAGGATCTCTTCCTCGGGCCCGCGCATCTGCATGGCAATCTCGCCACGAAGCTCGGCGAGATCAATGCGTTGAAGTCCGACTATCCCGACGCGGAGATGCGCGAGAACGTCGATGATTTTCCAGCCCCGGCATTGGGCCGCGGACCCTCCGGTCTCAATCCCATTGGACTTCCCAACAAGAAGGACCTCGTTAAATGGGGTGTCACCACGGTTGCCCGCCAGTTGGTGAAGAAGCCGGCCGCGGAATCGGCAGAGCGGCCGCAGGGCTTCCTGGCACACCGGGACAACAGATGGTTCCGCTTGGCGCACTATGACAGCGTTGTGGTTTCGAACGCCGATGGCACCGCGGCTTCCTGGTACAAACGCGATCCTGACAAGCTCAAGTCCATGCTGGCGGAAGCAGGAAAGCTCCACGCCAATCTCTACCGCCAGTGGGAGGAACTCTCGGAGCAGTACCGCAAGGCCCTGCCGGAGATCACCTCCATGGAAGCTTGGAAGAAGACGTTTGGCTTGGCCGACGAGGAAGGCCACTAGATGGCACAGCCCGTGACCGACTTGGTCCAACCGGGCCGCGGCCGCGGCATCGTCGACGTCTACAAGCACAAGTTCCTGCTGCAATTACTGGTGCGCAAGGAGATCAAGATCCGCTATCGCGGCTCCGTCTTGGGACTCCTGTGGTCCTACGTGAAGCCGCTGATGCAGTTCTTGATCTATTTCGTCGCTCTCGGCGTCTTCCTCGACATGCAGCGCGGAACCCCCAACTACGCGATCTATCTGTTTGCGGGAATTGTGCTGGTCAATTTCTTCACGGAGTCGCTGGGCAACGCGACCCGTTCGATTGTGGACAACCGAGACCTTATCCGTAAGATCTACCTGCCCCGGGAGCTGTTCCCCGTCTCGACCGTGTGGGTTTCCGCAGCCCATTTGCTTCCCCAGGTAGTGGTCTTGCTCGGAGCCTGCCTCTTGACCGGTTGGAGTCCCTCGGTCTGGCAATTGCTGGCAGTCGTCGGGGCGTTTGTGCTGACAGCGATTCTTTCCACCGGCCTTGGCCTCCTTTTCGGTGCCGCCAACGTCTACTTCCGCGACTCCGAGAACATCGTGGATATGATCCTCATGATCGTCACGTGGGCCTCACCGGTCCTTTACGTGTGGCCGATGGTGCAGCGCGTCATGGGTCCCTGGTTCTTTTTGTACCAGCTGAATCCGGTCACAGTCGCCGTCGAAATCTTCCACTGGGCATTTTGGTCCCCGACGCTGAGCGCTGCGCAATCCGGGTCGATTTCCATGCCGCCGGACCTGCTCACCGTCTGGTTCCCCTCTGCCTTTGGCGTCGCTGCACTCGTCCTCGTGATCGGCCAGCTCGTCTTCATGAAGTTGTCTGTCCACTTTGCCCAGGAGCTCTGAAATGACTGTACCCGCGGAAGTTTCCGACAGGGTGGCGATCACCTGCCGGAATTTGCGGAAGAAGTTCGTGCTCCGGCACACCCGCAGCATGAAAGAAGCAATTGTCTGGTTGCTGACGGGGCGTAAAGGGGACCTTTCGAAGAAGTTCGATGCGCTGAAGGACGTTTCGCTGGATGTCGAACAAGGCGAAACCGTGGCGTTGCTCGGGCTTAACGGCTCAGGCAAGTCAACTCTCTTGAAGCTCATTTCGGGCGTGCTCCAGCCGGACGAAGGTACCGTGCATACAAGGGGAAGAGTCGCCGGACTGATCGAAGTCGGAGCCGGTTTCCACCACGACCTCAGCGGGCGCGACAACGTGTACCTCAACGGGGCCATCCTTGGGATGAGCCAAAACCAGATCGATGAAATGTTCGACTCGATTGTGGAGTTCTCCGAAATCGGAGAGTTCATCGACACCGAGGTCAAGTTCTATTCATCGGGCATGTACCTGAAGTTGGCTTTCTCGATCGCGGTTCACACGGACCCGGAGGTCTTCCTCATCGACGAGATCCTTGCCGTGGGCGACGAACCGTTCCAACGCAAATGCATCACCAAGATCAACGAATTGGCAGCGGCCGGCAAGACGCTGTTCGTAGTGAGCCACGACTTGGATCTGGTCGCCTCGGTGTGCAAGCGTGGTGTGCTCCTGGAGCACGGCGAGATCATCATGGACGGCGAAGTGCATGACGTCGTCCGGGAACTCCGGCGCCGCTCGGCGGACTAGCCCAGGTGCGCGGGACTAGCGAAGGGGCCGGCCAACCCGCCAAGGCCGGCCTGGATACCGCTTCCGACACCTGAGGACACCAACTGGACAGTGCGCCTTCTCAGCTGGCTCCGCAGGCGGTTATCTTGTAGAGCTTCGCATTTCCCTGGCTGTCTACGAGCTGAACTCCGGGGTTTTGGTCCAAGCGGGCCAAACCAGCCGGAGTGTGGTTGCCTCCATGGACTTCCAGCAATCCGAAGTCAAGGACGTAATAGGAATGCTCGCTCCGAACAGCCCTGCACACCGCGGGGTCCTTTGAGACTGCATCCAAGTGGTCGTAGATCTCTTGGAGATCAGGCGAAACATAGCTAAGGATATGGAGCTGAGCAGACTTGCGATCACCGAGGGCATACGAAAGAGACGCTCCGGTGTAGGGATTCCCGATCAAGATCGCGTCTTGCGGGACGTCATTGTGCAGTCTTTGGAAGATTGCCAGCTCGTCGCTCGAAACCAAAGGGGAGTCCGCCGACAAGGCGTACTTTGACGCCGCTTGCTCCACTTCCTTGTTCACTCCGCCCACTTGTCCGACGACGACGGCAACGGCGACGAGAACGGCAGCCAAGGCGTATTCAAGTGCAGTCCGGAGACCGGACCGGCGGATCCCTGGGCCGCCTCGACGGAAAACCCGCTTGAACAGTTGCGAAAGGTATGGGTTGTGGCAGATCCACTCGACGCCAACGGCAGCAAGCAAGACAGCGACAAGGGGCAACAGTGCTGCAATACGGTAGCTGTCGTTGTACCAGACGCCCGTCAAGATACTACGGACCCTGGAAATGGGGAAGCCGGACACAACCACAAACAGCACCGTGAAAATCAGGAAGACTCCTGCGAGCCATTTGTACCGAATCCGCCCCAGCGCCGCCCAAAGGCCCAGGAGCGCCACCGGTGCCACCAGCCAGGCGGCAGGCAAATCCAACGGAGAGAAAACAATGGCTTCGCCGAGAGCTTGCGGGACCGTATGGTACGGGCCCCAGAATGAAGCGTCCGACGGTGGCCTGAGGACGATCCAGAGGATGAGGAATAGAACGCAATAGCCGATCAAGGGGACCATGAACCTGGCCCTCCCAAGACGCAGCAAACCCCGTCTCCGGAGCTTGAAGGCCTTCCACGCAAGGACACCGACCATCGGGGCCGTCCATGTGAGCCAGGCCATGAAGGTGGTCGGATGCGCCACAAGGAGCCCCGCAAGGCTCAACAAGAGCGCGAGGACCGCCGACAGGTCCCGGGGCACCCAGGCCGGGGAAACCCTGGAAATTGCCGCAGCCAGGGCTATGGAACCCGGCAGGATGCTGATCGACAGCAGATTGGGGTACAGGACACCGAAGTCCATCATCAGGAGCGGGAATGCGCCAAGCGAGGCGGACGCTATGCCGGCCGCCAGTGCAACCGCGGAGGAACGGCCGATGGTCCACCTGGCCGCCAAGACGCAGCCTAGAGGCCAAAACACTGCCGCGAGGACTATGCTCGTGAGGTTCACGGCGACCGGAACGTCCAGCGCGAAGGTCGAGGCGACCAAGGTCGCCACCGCGTTCCAGCCTGCGGGATAGAAACCACCGCCGGTCATGTCGCCTATCGTCAGGGACGAGGCATTCCCGGTATCAAGGGCGTACTTGACGGAGTTGAGGTGAAACACCGCATCGTAGGTCTGCGAAAAATGCTCGGGGCCGCCGATAGCCTGCATAACCCTGGCGCCGACCACCGCGAGTGCGAGCGCACAGGCCACAAATGGTGCTGACCGCCGCCAAAGCCCCGGCCTCGGCATTTCCCCGGCGCGAGGACGGAACCGGGAAACGAACCACGCGATGACGCCGAGCGCGACCGCCACGATAGCGACCGGAAGCACGGTGAACCGGACATGCAAAAAGGGGCTCAGCGTCGAAGCCAGGACAATCACGCCTACCGAGAGGGCAGGGGACAGCCCTAGCGCATCAAATCCTCGATAGCGCAATCCGAGTGCCACAAGCAGTCCGGGAGCAACCAGCAATAAGGCAGCACCGACTAACTGCGGAAGGACAGACCACCACACGGGCGGGGACTAGTCTTCCAGCAGGCCGTGGAGGTACGCTCCGTAACCGCTCTTGACCAACGGCTCGGCACGTGCCCGCAACTCGTCGTCGGAAAGAAAACCCTGGCGCCAGGCGATTTCCTCGGGAGCTCCGATCTTGAGGCCTTGGCGGTTCTCTACCGTGCGAATGAAATTCGACGCGTCGTTGAGGTCGTTGAAGGTACCGGTGTCGAGCCAGGCCGTGCCCCGCGGAAGGATCTCGACATGAAGCTTTTCGTTCTGAAGATATGTCCTGTTGATGTCCGTGATTTCGAGCTCGCCACGGGGTGAAGGCTTGAGGTTCTTGGCGATCTCCACAACATCGTTGTCATAGAAATACAGGCCCGGAACGGCGTAGTGCGATTTGGGGTGTTCCGGCTTTTCCTCCAAGGAAATGGCTTTGCCATCTTCATTGAATTCGACCACGCCGTAGGCCTTGGGATCCTTCACCCAATAACCAAAGACCGCACCGCCGTCGATGTTTGCATGCTTCCGAAGCTGCGTTCCCATGCCCTGTCCGTAGAAGATATTGTCTCCCAGGACGAGGGCAACGGTTTCATTTCCGATATGTTCCTCGCCCAGGATAAATGCTTGGGCGAGACCGTCGGGCGACGGTTGCTGGACGTAGGAAATGTTCACGCCGAATTGGGAACCGTCGCCAAGGAGCCGTTGAAACTGCTCTGCGTCGTGGGGAGTGGTGATGACGAGAATGTCTCGAATGCCCGCCAGAATGAGCGTGGAGAGGGGGTAGTAGATCATCGGCTTGTCATAGACCGGGACCAGCTGCTTGCTGATGCCGTGAGTAATCGGATGGAGACGAGAGCCGGTGCCACCGGCAAGAATGATTCCACGCATGGTCCCCATCATCCCTTACCTTCGAGTCCGCGGCAAAACCAACGACTGGCCAATGGCCACCGACTCAACTCCTAGCCGAGGTGCGCTCTTCCGCTCCGGCCGCGGAGGCCGTCGATGGTTCCCCTCAATGCTGACTGGAGCCGGGCAGCGCGGCCGGGCGCCAACACTGACACGAAAACGAGGTGCCTCATGTCGAGAAACAAGCCAGAGGCAACCCATCCTGGATGTGCCTTCGCGTATCGCCGGCCAACCAGAATCCTGTTTCGGAAGATGTAGTAATAACGCCAGGAAGCAGCAATGCGGACTTTCAACGGACGATCTTGAAGTTTGATGTCCCTGCCCAGAATATTCGCATCTACCAAGGTTCCTAGCGAATGGTCGAATTCTGCGTCCGCAAGTACAGTCGGAAGCCCGGCATCGAGGGCGCGGAAGTAGTATTCCGTGTCCACGAGGTCGATGAAAAGGCCATCCCAGAAGTTACCGATAGCGTCCAGGGTGGAAACCGGAATCAGCAGTCCGGATTGAATCGGTTCCCGTCCCAGCTGGATCCCGGATTTCGAACCGGCCTTCTTCACGGGATTGCCATGGATGCGGGCCGGGGAAACAAGGCCCGGGGTTATGCCTGCGGCCTCGGCCGACTGGGCGGCCTCCACTAGCCGGTGGACATATTCGGCGGTCAGGAGCGAATCCTGGTCGACGGTGATGATGTAGTCGATCGGCGCTTTGCGCGCCAAGTCGATCCCCGCGTTCAACGCGGATGCGATTCCGGAGTTTTCTTCAAGCCGCAGCACCATAGCGCCGGCGTCCGCTGTTTCCTCGAAGATCCGATCGAAACCGGGCCCGCCGCCGTCGTCGACTACTACAACTGTGGTGAGTTGGCCCAGCAAGGACGAGACGTTACGGACCAGGTGCGACGTCGGACGATAGGCGGTGACCACCGCGGCTACGTTGTTTAGCCGCTTCGACGGATCAATTTCGGGTGGCAAGTCGAACCTCCTAGTTTCCAAGGGCATGCCTCAGGAGGGAACCGACAGCCGCGGGGCTGCCGTGCAAGGCGGCATTGGGCAGGAGCAAGAAAGCATGGGCCCGGGATGTCAGGCGCAATGCAGCCGCCCGTGATGCCTTTCTCCACCCCTTCTTCCTGCAGAGCTCTGCAGCAAGTTCGAAGTAGCCGCGTTCGCCGGCAAAACGGGAGCCGTCCAGCAATTTGCTTGAGGAAGCGCTGGCGGTGTGCCTGCGGTATGCGAAACATACCTCCGGCTCGATGAGTAACTCAGCTCCAGCCAAGACCATGTCGATGATCAAGCCAAGGTCCTGGATGACGTGGAGACCATCCCTGAAATCGAAGTTCCCGATTTTGTCCCGGCGGAAAATCAGGGACGGCCAGTAGAGCCAGTCACCATGGAGAAGGCTGACTGCCAGTTTCTCGCCGCTGACCACCCTGGGCCGGGACCCGTGTGGCTTGACGAGGTGCTGCTTCACAAGATCGGCAATCGGCCGGGCGTTCTCCCCGGCCTCGTTGATCACTTCCACGCCTGGCTGGATGATCCAGGCTTCCGGGAAATCCCGGTGCGCGCGAAGTGCGACATCAACGAAGTTAGGGAGCAGGATGTCGTCGCAACCCATGACCACAAGCGTGTCCTGCGTTGCCCGGGAGACACACGTGCGGAAGTTTGCCGTAATTCCTTCGTTGGTTTCCTTGCGGACATAGGTGATGCGTGGATCGTTGATTTCTTCCAAGTATCGGCGGACCTCATCGCCCGGATAGGCGTCGTCCACAACGGTCAGGAGCCAATCGTCCGAATTCTGTGCCAGTACGCTGTCGACTGCCTGCCGCATGTAGTCAGGATCCCCCCAGTAGGGGATGAAGATATCAAGGGCCATTCGGTTCCTTACTTTGGTCCGGAAGGAGCGGAGGTGTCGTCCTCCTGGGTCTCGGCGGCCTGGAGGCGCTCAAGGAGGGTGCGCATGATCGCAACTTCCTCAGCCAGCGTCCTGGTCTCATCTTCGACGACCGAGATCTCCCAGGAAAGGTGCAAACAGACGCCCAGCAGCAGCAGGATGCTGATGATGAACAGCAAGTTCGACGGAAGCTGCACGCCAACGAGTTCGGCAACGATTGTCAGCAAACTCGGGAACGCGGCAAGGACCAAAGTTCCAATGCCCACCACGAGCCATAGTGCCGCATATTTCTCGCGGAGCTTCTTGCGCCGGAGCATTTCGAAAACGATCCCCACGATCGCCAACGAGAGGAGGAAGGCCGCCAGATTTCCCATTAGGATGCCTCCTGGGCCCATGTTGTTGATGCGGATGGAATAGCGGATCTCTTACGGGTAAGCGCGAAAAGGAGTGCGAAAGTGGAACGGCCGAGATAAACCGCTGCCTTGGCAGGATTGTGGCTTGGAGTTCCGCCCTGGCGCGGGCGCATGGCCACGGGGATCTGGGTCACTTTGCACCCGGAACGTATTGCCACGACCAGGGAGTCAATCGTGTCGCCGAGGTACTCCGCGGGATAGTGGTCAAGATACTGGCTGATGGCGCGGTCGTTGGCGGCACGAAATCCTGACGTCACATCCGTGAGGCGCGTCTTTGCAAGGCCGGAGATGACTTTTGCGAGGAACTGCATTGCCCATTTCCGGGGGCCGCTCACCTTGTATTCACCTTTGTCCGCGAATCGGGCGCCGATTGAGATGTCGGCGTGCTCCAGTCCGGCGAGCACCTCGCCGATGTTCCGGGGATCATGCTGCCCGTCGGCGTCGACCTGGATCACGCGGCTGTAGCCGAGGCGCTTCGCGTATTTGAAGCCGGCGCGCATGGCACCACCGACGCCGAGGTTGAAGGGAAGGTTCAAGACTGTCGCTCCGGCTTCGGCGGCAACTTCCGCGGTGGCGTCGGAGGAGCCATCATTGACGACCAGTACGTCGTAAGGGCATCCGACGTCGAGGACTTCGCGCACGGTGTCGCCCACCGACTCGGCTTCATTCCACGCCGGCATGATGACCAAGACCCGCGTTGAGTCATGATTTTCCATCGTTCTCCTATATGTCATCGTGGCTGGATGCGGTTGAGGAGGTCCTGGCTGATGCGACCCTGCCGTCCGCGGCATGAATCGATGAGCCCCTCCCAAGCGGCGATCGCCAAGTACCGTCGATCCGGGCTGAATGCGAAGCGGAGAAGCTGTGCTTTCGCGTCTTCCAGCATGCGCCGAATCACCCAGGCCGGGTTGCGGCGCCAGTACCTGCGGGCGAGTGTGGTGCCGTTTCGCATGATGTAGTACATCCGGAAAGGCGAGTAGTAGTTGAAGGACAAATCGTTGCCACGGAGCCGTAAGGGCCGCCCAAGCACCTTCGCCGGGAGGCGCGCCCCGAGCCTGTGCCCGACTTCGCAACCTGCCCCGATGAGGATGCTGTAGCCGGCTGCCCGGACTCGCGCGGTGAACTCGGAATCCACGCAGTCGATGAAAAAGCCCGACTCGAAGTTGCCGACGTCGGCCAAGGTAGTCATCGGGATGAAGAAACCGGACTGCATGGGATCGAAGGCTTCCGGAAATCCGTGGGATGCTCCGAGGACCGGCACCTGGTGCCCGCTGAACGTCTCAGCGCTCACGAAGCCCACTTTTTGTCCTTCGGCCGTGGCCCTGTCATAGGTGGCGAGGGCGCTTGAGACGTAATCCGGGACCGGCAGCGAGTCTTGGTCGAAAGTCAGCACGAAATCCGGGCGGCTGGTCGATTCCAGCTCTTCGAGTCCGCGGTTCAGTGCGGCTGCGATTCCGGAGTTGTTGTCCAGGCGCAGTACCTTGGTTCCGTTACCGGCAAGGTGGTCAAAGATCTGCTCCGACGCCGGAGACATACTGCAGTCATCGACGACTATGAGTTCGTCTACTTGCGTCGCGATGGATTCAGCGTTGGTGAGCAGTTCGTCGTCTGGGTTGAAAGCGGCGATCACCGCTGCGGTTCGTCTTTGTGGACTTTCAATCACGGAGATGATCCTACCCGTCCACACTTACGGGGAGCGCCTTGGCGGGCAGCAGCCTTGACGCGGGGAGGAGGAGGCCGAAGAAGAGCAACGCTTCGCTGATGGCCATTCCCAGTGCCACACCCGGAACATTTGACGCCAAGCCGGCCACTACCATGAACGCGACTCCCGCAGCTGCCGACAGCCCGGTCCACAAGAGGACAGTCCTTTGGCGTCCGGCGGGAATGAGGAGGTTCCTGATGAGGGGCGTTGAAGCCGAGAGGAAGAAGAAGGAAATCCCATAGAAGACGGACGTCGCGGTATCGGCCTTATTCGCGTCGCTGAACAGGATGGCAGAAGCCCATGGACCCAGCAGGCCCAGGCCGAGCGCTCCGGCGGCTCCGAGCGCGAGGTGCGTCATCAGCGCAACTGTGTGGCGCCGTCGGGAGTCCTCGGGGTTTCCCTCAAGCGTCCAGCTTTGAAAAGTGTTCCCGACGGCCACCACGCTGAAAAGGCCAAAGCGGTAGATGCTGTCCGCGGAGGCGAATCCGGCAGTGGCCGTTGCCAACGGCACCGTCGCCGTGGCTATCGGGACGGGGGATGAGGCGTAAGCGCTTCCGGCAAAATTGATTGCCGCGGTCCCACTTTCGGGAACGATCTCGCGGATGGCATTCCCCGGGCGCCGGGGGAACCACGTCCCGCTTTCCCCGAATCGAAGCTGGAATGCTATCGACGCCACAATGGTGGCAAGGAGTGCAAGGACGCCATAGATCCAAATCTGGCCGGTCGCAAGAATGAATGGCACGCTGAGCAGTGCTGCGCAGAACCGGGGAAGGGTGTCATAGACGGCCAGAATCCGCGGTTGTCCTGTGCCGATACCGAACCAGGCCGGGGAGAAGCCGGTGAGGGCAGTGGCCCACGCCATGGTAATCGCGTCAAGGCGGTAACCGTCGTGCGCTACGAGGGCAACGATGATGCTCATGAGCGGAAAGACGACGAGCGCAATGATGATGCGCGTTCGGATGCTTCTTGAATAAAGTGATGCGCGAGCCTGCGGTGAGGGACTCCGGGCAATGGCCACGGGACCGGAAATGTTCCAGCTCCACAGAATGATCGTGGCGGCAAATACTCCGATGGCCTGGCCGGACGTGATGCTTGACCAGCCGGCCGGCCCTGCGACACGGGCAATGACGGGCAGCAGGAGGAAAGGCAGTACCAGTGCGAGAAGCGGAAGCAGCGTGAATCCAGCGAGTCGAAGCAACACGGGTTTCATTACTGGTAGGTCCTATTGCTCGACGGCGTGACCTTACGATGATACGCGATGATGCCTGCCCGCTAACGCCCTGGTAACTCGCCTAGAGTGGAGGTCATGAACGATTCGACGACGCCGGACGGCCAGGCGATCCGGGTGAGTGTCTGCCTTGCGGCCTACAAGGGATCCCGATTCATCGAGGAGCAGATCGCCTCGATTCTTCGCGATCTTGGTCCCGACGATGAACTGGTGGTCGTGGACGATGCGTCGCCCGATGACACCGCCGAGATCGTGAAGGGCATTCGGGACCCGCGGATCCGCCTTGTCGGTGCATCAGTAAACAAGGGCTATGTCAGGACGTTTGAACAGGCCGTGAAAATGAGCCGGGGCGAATTCATCATGCTTTCCGACCAGGATGACGTATGGATTCCCGGGCGAGTGGATATCATGCTGGATGCGCTGGCCGACCACAAGATTGTCGCAGGAAATTTCGACGTCCTCGGCGGCGGACCGAGACCTTGGATCCCAAGGCTTCGTGCTTCCGACTCGGGGAGGCACCTGGCCAATCTTTTCGCGATCCTGATCGGGTACCGGGCCTACTACGGGTGCGCCATGGGCATCCGCCGGGATGCGCTCAGTTACTTCGTGCCGATCCCGTCTTATGTGAACGAATCGCATGACCTCTGGCTCGCCATTTGCGGAAACGTGGCAAGGTCCATCCGCCACCTTGACGAATCGACTGTGCTCCGACGCCTGCACGACGACAACCAGACACCCGCCGGGTGGCGTTCGCTGGTCAAAATCATCAAAGCGCGGATGATGATCGCCCGTCTGATGTTCGAAGCGCTACGCCGGGTGCGCCTGGGTTCTTGACGGCCTTCACCTTGGGGTTCGGTAGGCTGTTCCCATGCAGAAACTTCTGGTTACCGGCGGTGCCGGCTTCATCGGTTCGAATTTTGTCCACTACGTCCTGGAGCACACTGAGGACAGTGTCACCGTTCTCGACAAACTGACCTACGCCGGCAACGTGGACTCCTTGAAGGGGCTGCCGGAGGAACGGTTCCAGTTCGTCCTGGGTGACATTTCGGACGCGGAGCTTGTGGACCGGCTCGTTGAAGACTGCGACGTAGTGGTTCACTATGCCGCCGAATCCCACAACGACAACTCGCTGCATGACCCGCGCCCGTTCCTGGATACAAACATTATCGGGACGTACACGCTCATCGAGGCTGCCCGGAGGCACGGCAAGCGATTCCACCACATCTCCACCGATGAGGTGTACGGCGACCTGGAATTGGACGACCCCGAGCGGTTCACCGAAGCAACGCCGTACAACCCGTCCAGCCCCTACTCTTCGACCAAAGCCGGATCCGACCTGCTGGTGCGCGCTTGGGTGCGATCGTTCGGGCTGCAGGCGACGATCAGCAACTGCTCCAACAACTACGGGCCGTACCAGCATGTCGAGAAGTTCATCCCCCGCCAAATCACCAACGTGATCGATGGCATCCGCCCCAAGCTTTACGGCAAGGGTGAAAACGTCCGCGACTGGATCCACGCGAACGACCACTCCTCCGCCGTGCTTGCCATCATCGAAAAAGGCCGGATCGGCGAAACCTACCTGATCGGTGCCGATGGCGAGAAGAACAACAAAGACGTTGTTGAGCTCATCCTCAAGCACATGGGCCAGTCGCCCGATGCGTACGACCACGTCGTTGACCGGCCTGGCCACGACCTCCGGTATGCGATCGATTCCAGCAAGCTCCGCGATGAGCTCGGCTGGCAGCCGCAATACTCCAACTTCGACGCCGGAATCGAAGCCACCATCGATTGGTACCGGGACAACGAGTCCTGGTGGCGTCCGCAGAAGGCAGCCACTGAAGCCAAATACAAGGAACAGGGCCAGTAGACCAATGACGATAGAGTTTTCGAAGCCGCTTGCGGCCCGCGAAACGCCGATTCCCGGCGTCGTTCTCTATGAGCTGCCGGTTCACGGCGACAACCGCGGCTGGTTCAAGGAGAACTGGCAGCGGGAGAAAATGGTCGCGCTTGGGCTGCCGGACTTCCGTCCTGCCCAGAACAACATCTCGTTCAACGAAAAGGCCGGCACAACGCGCGGCATTCACGCCGAGCCCTGGGATAAGTTCATTTCGGTAGCGACGGGCCGGATATTCGGTGCGTGGGTCGACCTGCGTGAAGGTCCTTCTTTCGGCGCGGTCTTCACCGCGGAGCTTGATCCGAGCCAGGCCATCTTCATTCCGCGTGGGGTGGGCAACGCATTCCAGACCCTCGAGGACAATACGGCCTACACGTACCTCGTCAACGATCACTGGTCTGCGGACGCACAGAGCCAGTACACATTCCTGAACCTCGCCGACGAGACCGCTGCCATCGACTGGCCCGTGCCGTTGGACCAGGCTGAGCTGTCCGACAAGGACAAAGCGCATCCGCGCCTCGCCGAGGTCGAGCCGATGCCGTCCCGGAAGATCCTTGTGGTGGGTGCAGACGGCCAGCTTGGCAAGGCATTGCGTGGACTGTACGACGGCGACCCTTCGGTTGAGTTCGCGGCACGAGCCGACTTCGACCTATCAAAGGAAGAGTCGTTCGACGGACGGAACTGGAAGAACTACTCTGCGATCATCAATGCGGCCGCCTACACCGCGGTTGACGCCGCCGAGAGTCCCGAAGGCAGGGAAGCCGCCTGGCAGGTCAACGTCTCGGCCGTCGCGCGCCTCGCCAGGACCGCGATCGAACACGATCTCACGCTCGTTCATGTCTCCTCGGACTATGTCTTCGACGGGTCGCGGGAATCGCACGACGAAAACGAGCCGTACACCCCGCTTGGCGTGTACGGTCAAACCAAAGCCGCCGGGGACGCCGTCGTCAGCGTGGTTCCGCGCCACTACATCGTGCGCACCAGTTGGGTGATCGGCGAAGGCAGCAACTTCGTCCGGACCATGGCCTCGCTCGCCGATCGCGGGATCAAGCCGAGTGTCGTCAACGACCAGATCGGGCGGCTCAGCTTCACGGAAGACATCGCTGCTGGAATCAGGCACCTGTTGGAGTCCCGCGCGCCGTACGGCGCGTACAACCTCAGCAACGACGGTGAACCGCAGTCGTGGGCGGACATCGCAGGAGACGTCTACGAGCTCCGCGGTGCCTCGGGAGACGACGTCACCGGCGTGAGCACCGAAGAATATTTTGCGGGCAAATCCGCAGCCCCGCGGCCGCTGAAGAGCATCCTCGACTTGAGCAAGATCAAGGGCGCAGGGTTTGTTCCAGCGAGCAGTGCCGAGAGACTGACGGCCTACCTTCGGGGCTAGCACTCGGAGGCGTAGCTACGCCAATGGAAAAGGTCTGGCCAGGCAATGCCTGGCCAGACCTTTTGCGTTGGGTTTCGCGATCTTTACTCGACGCGCTGGCGTTCCGCGGGTTCCTTGCTTGCTTGGTTCCCGACGGCGGCAGTCGCCGGACGGCGCGCCGCCCAACGCAGCGCCCGGATCACCGGGACCGGGAAGAACGGCAGGCCGGGGTAGAGGAAACGGTACAGCTGGGCTGCCGCAACGACCAATGCAACGGCGAAGAGCAGGGTGAGGACTTCCCAGGAAAGGGGCGGCTGCCAATCCGGCTTGGTGAACATCACCAGCCAGTTCGCGAAGTCCGGTATTCCCACTACGTACCGTCGCAGGATGTACACGAAGCCGTAGACATGGGCAGCGCAGGTTGCCCAGAGAAGAATCTTGGCGACCCTGCGGCTGATGAGATTTGCGTGGAACTTGCGGAACCGAAGCGCCAACCCGGCCGAGATGACCGCGATCGCGAACAACGGGAGGCTGTACCTTCCTTGCCAGATGAATCCGCTGCTCGTGACAAGCGCGGCCTGGACCAGGGCGGGAACTACCGCAAGCATTCCGATCGCGGCCCAGAAGCCCAGCTGCAATCTAGCCGGACGCATCAGGAAGACCAGCAGCAACAGGGCAATGAGCAGCATGTTCCAGAACATCAGGACGGCTTGCGGCACCGGAGCATCAAGCCAGCCTGCGACTCCGATGTACTGATTGACGAAGTCGAACGACCTGTCCAGCATGGTGGCGAAGGCGTTCGAGGGCCGAAGGCCTTCAACCGCATTGGAGATTCCGGCGGGCGCCTCGCCTGCCGACGGAGGCGCGGTCAACATGATGAAGTTCCAGATGACACCCAGTGCCACCCCGATGGCGGACAATCCGGCAACTATGAGCAATAGCCGATTGCGGAAGATTGCAACGATGTCGGCGCCCCGGAAGAAGAGGCAGGCCACAATCGCCCCGCAAAGGAGCCACAACAAGGACACGTTCCTGGTGTTGGCCAAGGTCGCTGCCGATACTCCGACTGCCAGGATTCCCGGGCGGGCCAGGTGAAGCTGCCTTGAGTTCTCAAGCACGGAGACCAAACCGCAGAAGGCTGCCATCGACGCCGCGACCTCCAAGGAGTTCGGATTGATTCCCGTGGCCAGGAAGAAAACCATGGGCGTTGTCGCAACCGCGGCCGCAACCATGGGCCACTTGGGATGCCGCAGCCTCGACAGCGCGGTGAACCCGGCCGCATAGAAGGCGGCCGACATGAGTCCACTGACAATCCGCATGGCAAAGATCGCGGGGGCTCCGGACATGAACAGGCTAGGGAGCCCGACGAACCAGTAGTAGAAGGGGTTGTACAAGCCGGCCGAGGTCACGCCGATGGTGGTGTAGGTGTCGCCAACGGGAATGGCAGGCGCACAGCCCGCGGGCATCTCCTTGAGGAAGGCAAAACACCGCTGGGAATCGACGTTGGCGATGTAGGAGGGGACCTGTACGTGGACCCCGTTGCCATAGGACTCGCCGGGACCCGGGAAGAACTGCCCCCTCGCCACGGCTGCTGCCTTGATGGTGTGGGCGGGTTCGTCGGGATACGCCATCAGCGGCGTGGCCAGGATCCAGAGCGTGATCAGGGCTGAGAGCAAGGCAAAAACGCGGATGAAGAAACCGAATCCGGCCTTGGTGGCGGGGGACACGTTGCGAGTCCGGGACCGCAATCCGCCTGCCCGGGAGAGCGACTCCTGTCGAACGTCGGGACGAGCGGGGCCTTGGGCAGCTGGTTGGTCGATCATTGGTCGCTCCCGATCTTCTCAATCAGGCGTGACGCATCCCGCAAGGACTCTTCACTCGGGGAGGCCACCCCGGCGAAATAGGTCGAAGCGACCTGACCATCGGGGCCGACCACGAAGTCTGCCCAGGATTTCACGAGGGACGCAACCTCCCCGTTCTTATAGCTGGTACAAAATGCCTGGTAGTTCACGTTCCCCAATGCGTAGCCGTGGTCGGTCTTGTCCGGAAGGCGAAACTCGACTCCCGTGGCCACCGTTCTGGTGGTGCCGTCCTGGACGGCCGCAGCCACCGAGTCCTTGGACATTCTGACGAAGCTGCCGCCAAACGAGAGCAACGCCGTGTCAAACCGGGACCCGATGGACGCCGAGTCCATGAAGGCTATTGCGCCGGCGGTGCCGTCGACTTTCTTGGCGATGTCGCTGAAGTTCTTGACCTCTTGGCCGCCGGGTATCTTGGCCCACTTGTTGCTTACCCCGGACGACCAACTGGGGGAGGCCGCCAGATAGCCCGTGCTGGCCGAGGTCAGCGCTGAAGCTGTGCTCGCGGTCACCGGGACGATCGGCGCGTCCGGGAGCGTGGTTCCCGGATTGATCGCTGCGATTGCCTTGTCATCCCAGCGATTGATATCTCCGGTGAAGATCCTGGCGAGCAGGTCAGGCGTGAGCTTGAGGCTCCGGATGCTTGGCATATTAAAGACGACGCCGATAGAGGTCACCGAGGTCGGAACGCTGAACGCCCCGTTCGGACCGCATTCCGCCTTGGTTGCGTCTTGTTGCTGAGCGGTCAAGGGGGCGTCGAGGGCTGCATAATAGGCCTGGCCCGTGGCCAAGGCTGTCAGCCCAACGTCAGAGCCGTCCGGAGAATAGCTCAATGACGTGGCCGTGAAGGTCTTTTTCCAAGCGCTGGACCATGCTCCGATCGGATCGCTCTGAATGGGACTTCCAATCGCAGTGAGCGCGCCGCGGATGTTTTGCTGTTTGGCTGGGGGACTGGCACAGGCGGCCAAGCTGATACCGACAAGCAGGAGGCATCCTGCCGCTCGGTGAATCGACCGATGATGCACCGGGGGTCCTTTCGATTACGGGTATAGCTGAGACTTGCGTCTTGATAACCCTAACCGTTCAACCTGAGCGTCGTAGCCCATTTCGGCTCGACGCCCGCTGGTTGAGGCGCGGTACACAGGTCCCGCTCCGTGCAGGAGACTTAGTAATTCAGGGATTGACAGCCTGCAAGCGCGTTGCCTGAGCTGTACTGCGCTATCCCGATCCCATAAGTACAAACCGTATATCTGCCCCGTTGAGTGACGGGGACCAGCGTCGAGTAGCCGTGATTTCCGGTAATGCCGAAAGCGTTGTTCACATCAGCCCTCGAAACGTTCGCCGCGAAGGCATACCCCTGACGGCTCCCGTCCGGATACGTAATGTAGACATGCACTGGATTGGACGAGCCCGGAACCGCCGGGTCGTATGTCCACCCCGTCGCCCTGATATTGGCTTGTCCCGACACCGATGCAACTCCGACGGAGTCGAGGTAGCCGGCCGGGACTGGCGTATTGCTTACCTGAATGGACATGCATCCAAGCGCCGTGTTCCCCGAAGCGAGCGGGGCAACCGGGATGGCATAGGCACAGGCGGTGTAGGTGCCGGTGCCCTTGGTTGGCAATGAGGCGCTGAAGCCGTGATTACCGGTAATGCCGAAGGCGTTGTTCAGATCGGGACGGGATTGATTTGCCGTGAATGCCGTGCCGACGTTGCTTCCATCCGGTGCCTGGACGTAGACATGGACAGGAATGCTGGCCGCGGTGTTGGTGGGGTCGAATGCCCAGCCCGTCGCAACGAGGTTGGCCGCGCCGGGCGCCTGCGAGATTCGAATGGAGTCGTAATATCCCTTCGGCGGCGGGTTGGATCCGACAGTGATGTCTTTGCAGCCAAGCGCGGTGTTGTAGTACTGCCCGATGGCATAGGTACACACGTGATATGTACCGGCTTTGCTCAGGCTGATCGACTTGTCGAAGCCATGGTTCGAACCGTAGCCGGTAGCGCTTCCCACATCCGGCCTGGAAGTGTTGGCCGTGATGCGGTAGCCCGTGGTCTGTCCGCTGGGGTCAGTGACGTAGGCGTCGGCGAACGAGGCCGTTTGCGGGTTGGCACGGTCAATGGCCCAGCCCGTCAGGCGAAGGGAAACGTCGTCGGGAGCACGAACCTGTCCGAGCGTGTCGAACGATCCGATGGGAGGTTCAACACCGTTTGCCTGAAAACTCTTGCAGCCAAGGTCTACAGTGCCGTTGACGCTGACGGCGGTGGCGCAAACCTTGTACGTGCCGGATGCGGTGATCTGGATGTTGTTGTCAAAGCCGTGTGCAGGGCCGTAACCGAAGGCTTGATCAACGTCCGGGCGATATGCGTTCGCCAGGAACGAGTACCCGGTGGTCACGTTGACCGGATCGGTAACTGAAATATTGACGGGAGTCGATACCCAAGGTCTGGAAAGGTCTACAGACCAGCCCGTGACCCTCAGGTATGCCGAGGTGGTGTCCCGGACGAGCGACAGTGAATCGAACGAACCCCTGGCTGGATTGCCGGCAAACCTTTGGAGGGAAGCGTAGTCCCCGTTCCAGACGTCCGAGTCGCCGCTGAAGGGACCCGTACTGCTGTACTGCCACATGCTGTAGTTGGCCCAACTGGAAGGAAGAATTCCAGCGTCGTTCGACGGCCCGCCTGGATACGAGGCGACCCAGAGGGGGTAGTCCCCGAATCCGGCAGGATCTCCGGTGCACTGTTTCCACCAACTCGTGTTGGTGTAGATCATCGGGAGCCGTCCCGTCAGCGAACGCATGGTGTTGCCGAAATTCTGTACCCACGACGTGAGCTGGGCGGGCGACATGTCGTAGCAGGTGTTGCCCATGTAGACGCCGTTGATGGTCTGCCCTGCATACGGATTGAACTCAATGTCCAGGACGGGCGGCAACGTTGCGCCGTCCGAGCTCCATCCGCCACCGTTTTGCACGAAGTAGTTGGCTTGATCGGCGCCTGAGGACCAGTTGGGAATCGCGAAGTGGTAGGCGCCGCGGATCATTCCGACTGCCCGCGAGCCTTGGTACTGCGAACTGTACGAGGGGCTGGTGTAGTAGTTTCCCTCACTGGCCTTGACGTAGGCGAATCGCGCCCCCATATTCCACTGCTGCTGCCAATCGACGCCGGCCTGGTAGTAGCTGACATCGAGACCCTGGATGCCGAAGGTGGGTGTCCAGCTGCCCTGAGCGGTTACCGCGCCCTGGACTCGTGGGGAGCGTTGGCCCATCTGCGCGCCCCCTGGTCCGGCAGCTGCGCGCATTGCGGCTTGGCGATCTGTGCTGCTTTGGGTCGTCGCGGTTGGTGACGGCGTTGCTGTCTGGCTTTTTGCTGCCGGCTGCGTCGGTGAAGGCGTTGAGCTTGCGCTCGGCAACTGGGTCGCCGTCGTTTGTGGGGAGTTAGCGGGAGACGACGTCGGGGAGCTCGCCGGGGAGGGCGTCGGTGAAGGAGCCGGTGCTGCAACGGCCGTCGTTGCAGAGAGAAGCAAGACCGCCGCGCCGCACATCGCTGTTAGCGCAAGGTCTTGAACGCGGCGCACCCGGGAAGTGGAGACAGGGGCTTTAAATTGAATGGTCTTCATCTCTTGGCTCCACACGAGATTGCCGGCTCCCGATGGGGCGGCACTTGATTCATTCCGCCGTTTCAAACCCGCGACGGTAAATGGCTGTTGGCACTTCTAATTCGAAGGCAACCATAACACTGATGTGCAAGGTGGTGCTAATGTGGCCAATGGGATTTGAGTGAGTGGTTCAATGCAGTTCGGATACTGTCTGCACGGCCGCCAACAGCCAAACACCGCCGCTCCGGCCTGCGCAGTGCAGGCCGGAGCGGCGGTGTTTTCTTTACTTGGGTTTTGTGTATTCAGTAGTTCATGGCAGGAAATACCCGGAGACGTCCGCGATGAGCTGCGCCGTACCCGAGGATTGGCTGTAGAGCGTGACCTTTCCGTCGGCACCCACGGGGACCGTGACCAAGTTGGGGACAATTTGGTTAGTGGCGTAGTTCAAATTGGAGGTGTTCGGCCGGGCGGTTCCGGACGCGTACGCCGTGACGAAGCCGAACGACGTCGGATTGGCCACCGTGAGGTTGAAAGTGACGGCCGAGACTGTTGCCGGGATGCCGCTGATCCCGCCGACCTGGAAGGACACCGTGCCGTTCGGTGCCACCGGAGTGCTGTTCCGCGTATCGAGGAACCTGTTTGGCGCGATGGGTTGGAAGGTTCCCGACGCCGTTGCGGTGCCGGCCAGGTAGTAACCGGAAACGTCCGCGATGAGTTGCGTGGTTCCCGAGGACTGGTTGTAGAGCGTGACTTTTCCGTCCGCGCCCACTGGAACGGTGACACTATTGGGGACGATCTGTCCCGTGGCGTAGTTCAGGTTGGAAGCGTTCGGCCGGGCGGTTCCGGACGCGTACGCCGTGACGAAGCCGAACGACGTCGGATTGGCCACCGTGAGGTTGAAAGTGACGGCCGAGACTGTTGCCGGGATGCCGCTGACCCCGCCGACTTGGAAGGACACCGTTCCGTTCGGTGCCACCGGGGTGCTGTTGCGGGTGTCCAGGAACCGGCTTGGCGCCAGCGCTTGGAACTCACCAGGAGCCGATGTGGCAGCCGGGACGTAGTACCCGGAGACGTCAGCGATTAGTTGCGCGGTTCCCGAGGACTGGTTGTACAGGGTGACCTTCCCGTCCGAACCCACCGGGACCGTGACCAAGTTGGGGACGATCTGTCCCGTGGCGTAGTTCAGGTTGGAGGCGTTCGGCCGTGCGGTTCCCGATGGGTAGGCCGTGACGAAGCCGAACGACGTCGGATTGGCCACCGTGAGGTTGAAGGTCACTGCCGAGACATTCGCCGGGATGCCATTGACGCCGCCGACTTGGAAGGACACCGTGCCCCCTGGCGCCACCGGGGTGCTGTTACGGGTGTCGAGCAGCCTGCTTGGTGTCATCGATTTGAACACGCTGGCCACGGCAACCGAGTCGTACAACGCGTAGTCATCAGTTATCAGGGTTCCATTGCTCAGCAGGTTCAAGCCCATGCTGATTGCGCTCGCACCTGCCGGAACCGGTGGGGAGGTCCAGGTGGCCTGGGTCCACGCTGTTGCCGCGGCAAAGTTCGGACTTGCGGTCCAGTAATTCCACGTGCCAAGGCCCGTTCGGTAGTAGAGCTCGAATTGCGTCGGAGCCGTCGCCGTGTACCAAGCGGACATTTGATAGATATGGCCGGGCGTAGCGCTCGGCGCACATTGGCCCAGGTCCAAAGTCGGCAGTAGCTTGGCATCGCCGTCAACGTAGCCGGAAATGACCATCTGTTCTGCAACGGACCCCGTGTGGCCCGGGGACACGCTGGTGAAGGTGTGGGTGTTGGTGCCATATGCTCCGATTGCCCAGCAATAGGGGAGTCCGGTGGCCACCGGGCCTGCTGTTTCCAAACTCGGGTTCTGGATCAGGTTTCCGACCGTGATGGGTGGCGGGGCGGCCGGCCCATTGACGAGTGGCTTATCCAGGTCGAGCGCCGGATTTGCGGGATCCGGGAATTGGGCGGCCATCACCTGGCGCACCGTCTTGACGACGATCCTGCCGGCCGTTTGCTCCGTCACCAGCCAATTCACGTACGTCTGGAAGTTGGTGGTCGTGACAGTTAGAGGGTCTGTAGCCGAGTCGAAGTGGTGGAAAGTCAATTGAACCCATCCGCCGCCGGCCTCCGCCTGGGTCACGACGGCCTGCATGTCGGCAACTGCCCACGTGTTGTCTACCTCATCGGGCGCCTTGGTGAAAAAGAGGTCCGCGGTAGGAACGGGCAGCGGTTCAGCAACTTCGGTCAGCGTTGGGGCGGCTTTGCTTTTCAGATCGCCCAGGCCACGTGCGCTGTTGTAGCCGCAGTTGGCGACTTGTTGCTCGACGGCCGGAGTGGCGGAGGCGAACGGGTAGGCGAAATTCGTGACCCGGAAGCCCATAGTGGTCAGGTTGACGCGGTCATTGCATATCTGGCGTGCCACCTCGTTCGCGTCCATCTGGGCAAGGTCGGGGTGCGTGACCGTGTGCCCGGCAATTTCGTTGCCTGCCGATTGAAGTGCGAGTGCCTGGGCGGTCGTCATGTAGGGAGGCGGGCCACCATTAGGATCGGTCGCGTTGAGGTAACCGGAGGGAAGGAAGAACGTCCCAAACATTCCTTTGGAATTCAAATAGTTCGCCGCAGCCACCTGATCAGCGTTGGCGTCGTCAAATGTCAACGTGACGACAAGAGGACCCGCGGCCTGGGCCGGCCGGGTCAAAAGCGCCGCATTGAAGAGCGTCGCCAAAAGAAGCGCGGCTGCGGCCATGGCAAACGCTTTTCGGTGGTTTTTTTGAGCTTCAAAGGAGGGCCTCCGCCCAATGCGGGAGGCCACCATGCACCCGTCTTGCATCTCAAGTCCGTTCGTCGCGCCTGCAACCTGACCGGTGCGACCTTCTGTGCAGTTTTGCCCTCAGCACAATTCGGGGTCGCCAGTACTCATTGTGGGCATTCATTTATTATTAACCCGGTTGCGCGTCGATGGCTTAACAGCAAAAGGCGCTTGGCCTTTTGGCCAATGGCGCGCGCCTGATTACTTGACGCTACGAGCGGCCAATCAGGGTGTCAACACTCGTATTTAGTCACCGTCAACACTCGAGTAGTGCCTCAAATCCATCCCGGTTTCGTGCATGCCGTGCCGCGGATAGTCCACGCAAAATCCAGCCGCGCCAGGTTCAGTTGAATCCGGGGACTTCCTTGTCAATCGCCGTGCTGTTCGTGGTTATCCACAACCGCCCAAATCTACTTGGCAGGGAGTCGCAACCTCCCCTAGCCTTAACTTGGTTGAAGGTTTCCGCAGCGCCTGGGCGCATGCTGCATTGGGGGGAACATGGAAGCATTGCGCATCGTCGAGGATGAAGTGCGGGAGCTGATTCGTCGGCGTGGACTGGATCCTTCGAGTCAAGCAGTCGAAATTCACCGGCTCGTCGAGGCCGCCGTGAATGATTACGATGAGCGGGCTCTTCTGGGCCCCTTGCCTCCCTTGGGACGCTTGGACACTGCGCGCAAGTACGTGTTCGACGCCGTTGCCGGCTTCGGGCCTATCCAGCCACTTCTGGATGATCCCACCATCGAAGAGGTCTGGCTGAACGCGCCCAACGAGGTTTACGTTGCCAGGAACGGCGAATCAGAACTTACCTCGATCAGCCTCACCGAGCAGCAGGTTCGCGACCTCGTCGAGCGGATGCTCAAGAGTTCCGGGCGGAGGCTCGACCTCTCCTCACCTTTTGTGGATGCGGCCCTGCCCGATGGCTCTCGGCTCCACGTCGTCATTCCCGACGTCACCCGCCGCCATTGGGCCGTGAATATCCGCAAATTTGTGGTCAAGGCAACCCGGCTCGAGCATCTCGTGGAGTTGGGGACGTTGACGCCCGAGTCAGCCCGGTTCCTGGGAGCCGCGGTCGCCAGTGGATTGAACATTCTCGTCTCAGGAGCCACCCAGGCCGGAAAGACCACAATGCTCAACTGCCTGGCAGCCAATATCGGCTCCCGCGAGCGGGTCATCACCGTCGAAGAGATCTTTGAACTTCACTTCCCGCTACGCGACGTCGTTGGCCTTCAGTGTCGCCAGCCAAACCTTGAGGGCCAAGGCGAAATTCCCCTCCGCCGGCTCGTCAAAGAGGCTCTTCGTATGCGGCCGGATCGTCTCGTGGTGGGCGAGGTCCGGGAAGCCGAAAGCCTGGACATGCTGATTGCGTTGAATTCGGGCTTGCCGGGCATGTGCACCGTCCACGCCAACTCGGCCCATGACGCCGTGACCAAGATTTGCACCTTGCCGCTGCTGGCCGGCGGGAACATCTCAAGTGCGTTCGTCGTTCCAACCGTGGCCTCATGCATCGATCTCGTGGTTCATTGCAGCCGCCACGCGGACGGTCGCCGGCAAGTCACCGAGATCCTTTCGCTGGGGCGACGCGTGGAGAACGGCATCATCGAGTCGTCCAAGGTATTCACGATGCAGGACGGCCGGCTCCAAGCCACGTCGAATTCCATGCCGGCCGCCGAGAAATTCGCCCGGGCCGGATTTGACGTCGCCGCGCTCCTGGGGCACTTCTAATGGCGCCGCTGCTAGGCGTTCTCTGCGGGCTGGGTGTCTTCCTCATCTGGTGGTCGGCATGGGAACAAGACCCGCTTGCCGTCAAGGAGCCAAAACCTAAACGCCTTGAGTCCTTGTTGCTCACTGCCGGGATCGAAAAAGTGAGCGGCGGGGGATTCATCGCATCGTGCCTCGGATTGGGCCTTTTCGCCGCACTGGTGATCTACATCATGACCGCGTCGTTCTCGATCGCAGCGTGCTTCGGCTTGTTCGGTATGTGGCTTCCCTTGGCCGTTGTCAGTTGGCGGGCGCGCAAGCGGACCGCCATGCTCCGGGAGCTCTGGCCCGATGTCGTCGACCATTTGCGCTCGGCGATCCGTGCGGGGCTTTCGCTGCCCGAGGCGCTTATCCAGCTCGGAGACAAAGGTCCCGAAGAGCTGCGGGCTCTCTTCCGCGAGTTTGCCGCGGACTACCGTTCCGGCGGCCATTTCGATGCGGCGTTGAGCAAACTAAAGGAGCGTTTGGCCGATCCCGTTGCCGACCGGATCATTGAGGCGCTCAGGCTGACCCGGGACGTGGGCGGATCCGATCTGGGCCGCCTTTTGGGAACTCTTGCCGAGTTCCTTCGTGAGAGCGCGAGGACTCGCAGCGAGCTTGAGGCGCGACAATCATGGACCATCAATGGTGCTCGCCTGGCCGTTGCCGCCCCATGGATCGTCCTGATGTTGCTGGCCAGCCGGCCGGAAGCCGTTGCCGCGTATAACTCGGCGGCCGGAGCCAGCGTTCTTGGAGGCGGATTGTTGGTCTCGGCCTTCTGCTATTGGGTCATGCTGCGCATCGCCGCCCTTCCTGAAGATGAAAGGGTCCTTCGATGACTGGGCTGACTGCCTTGGCTGCATTCTGCGGACTTCTTTTGGGAGCCGGATTGTGGCTCATCTTTGTTCGCATGCCATTCATGCGGACGATTCCGTTCGTGGAGCGCATCGAGCCGCAACTCAGGTCCCAGAACCTCGAATCGCGCCTGCTCTCCGCACCCTCGGACATCGCACCGTTCGGCCCCTTGGAGCGCATCCTGCGGCCAGTTTTTCGCGACGCCCTCGGCTACCTGGCGAAGTTCAACCTGGGGACCACATCCCTCAACAAAAAGCTGGCAAAGGCCGGTTCTGGAAAGTCCGCGCTGGACTTCCGGGCGGAGCAACTGCTGTGGGCCGCCGCGGGCTTCGCCACAGCGCTCGTCGTGGTGGTCGTGAATGCCACCGGGGGTCGGTTCAGTCCGGTGCCCGCGGTTGCTACGGTCCTGGTTTGTGCACTGGCAGGGTTTCTTTTCCGCGACTACATGCTCCGGGTGCAGATCAAACGAAGGGAAAGGCGGATGCTGGCGGAATTCCCGAGCCTTGCCGAGTTGATGGCTCTTGCGGTGGGTGCGGGGGAGAGCGCCAGCGGTGCCCTCGATCGAGTGTGTCGCACAGCCCGCGGCGAACTGGCGAAGGAGTTTGCCCTGGTGTTGGCCGCCACCCGGGCCGGCACGCCCCTGATCGAAGCCCTGCACGAGTTTTCGGGACGAACCGAGCTCGGCCCGCTTGTTCGGTTCGTGGATGGAATTGTCGTTGCCGTCGAACGCGGAACTCCCTTGGCCGATGTTTTGCGGGCCCAAGCTGCGGATGTCCGCGATTCAGCCAAGCGGGAACTGATGGAAGCGGCGGGCCGCAAGGAAATCGCCATGATGGTCCCGTTGGTTTTCGGCGTCCTGCCCCTCACGGTGATCTTCGCGGTCTATCCGGGCTTGGCCGCGTTGGATCTTGGCTTCTAATGACGAATCTCAGCCAAGCCTTTTCACATCCGTCACATGGGCGTCCGCCTGAATACCAAGACAGCACGGATCACAACGGATTCCTGCATAAGGAATTGGGAAAGATGAAATGGGGAAGATGAAATGGTGAAAATGAAAAAGCTCGGACGCGAAGGCCTATCCGCTTCAGGACTCTTGCTGTGGCAGCTGTGGACACTCCCGTCGTCCAGATCAGCGCTTGGAACCAACCTGCACAAGTGTCCGGTCCCCGACGACGATCATCCGGAGCGGGGCGATGTACCAGGTTGGGTCATGATTACCCTGATGTCCGCCGCACTTGTCGCGGGCCTGCTGGCGCTGGCCGGCCCGGCCCTGGAAGGACTCTTCAACCAGGCGATGAGCAAGGTCGGAAAGTAAGTCCATGCCGTTCCGCAGCCGGGTAGCGGAAGATGGCAGTGGCGTGAGGGTCGGCAGGGGCGATGAACGCGGCTCCGCCGTCGTGGATTTTGTGCTGGTCGGCGGTCTGTTGACGGTATTCTTCCTCGCTGTCATTCAACTGACCCTCATATTGCACGTGCGCAATACGCTCATTGATGCGGCCTCGTCCGGAGCCCGTTACGGCACTCTCGCCGACAGGACATCGTCCGATGCCCGTGAGCGCACAGCAGAGCTGATCGGAACGGCGCTGAACGCGGACTTTGCCCGGGACATCTCGACATCGGAGGCCAGCTTCCAGGGAATCCGCACCTTGGAGGTGACAGTCCGTGCACCATTGCCAGTTATCGGACTGATTGGTCCCGTAGCAGGGCTGGAGGTGAGGGGCCATGCTGCGACTTCGGGTTGATCCTGGCCGTGCAGCGCTCTCCCGCTTCAGGGAGGTGGTCTGCCTGCCGGCGGCGGAGGGGCCGGCGGCGGAGGGCCGCGAACCTGCCGGCCCTCCGTGTGCCCCTGAGAGGGGAAGCGCGGTGGTCGAGTTCATCCTCCTGTCCCTCCTGCTCATGGTTCCCGTGGTCTATTTCATCGTCACTATTGGACAGATCCAGGGCGGTTCCTTCGCCGTCGTGGGGGCAGCGGACCAGGCCGCCAAGGTCTATGTCATGCAGAAGGACACCTCCCAAGGGCGCGTCGCCGCTGAACAGGCTGCCCTTCTGGCCCTTGCCGACTATGGCCATTCCGCGGAGCGGGCAATTGTCGACGTCGCGTGCGACCGCGGCGATTGCCTGTCCGCCGGCGCTGCGGTGACGGTGACGGTCAAGCTCACGGTGCCGTTGCCCATGCTGCCCTTTGGAGACACCCTGAATCTGGACGCCGCGAATCTGAGTGCGTCGGCTACGCAAATCGTCGGGCGGTTCCGGTGAGAGGTCTTCCCGCGAAGACGGACATCCTGCTATCCCGAAAATCAGAGGCGGAAGGCGGCCATTTGATGGTCTTGACCATCGGCTATGTCGTGGTCGCGTTATTGCTTGCAACGGTCGTTGCTGCGGCCTCGGCCATCTACATCGAACATAAGAAGCTCCTCTCCGTGGCGGACGGAGCTTCTGTGGCGGCCGCGGACAGCTATGCCCTCGGCCAAGTGGACAGCGGCGCCGAAACGCCGTCGGCCGTCCTCAACAGCGCGCGGGTAAGAGGTATTACCGAGTCATACCTCAGCCAAAACGGCGCCCATTCACGGTTCGATCAACTTGCCGTCGGCCCGGGTACCGGGAGTCCGGACAACACCACGGCCGAAGTGGTGCTCAGCGCGGTTGCCCATCCGCCTGTGGTCAGCTTTCTGCTTCCCGACGGTGTTCCGATCGAAGCCCGTTCCACTGCGCGTTCCCGGCTGACCCGCTGATTTTCAAGCGTCACACGTCCAGGCTCCGTGCCAAGGCCGTCAACGGATGGCGTACTCTGGAACAACCATGGCTCAGATTGACTTTCCCGCAGAAATCCGCGCGCTTCGCTCCACTTACCGCTCCATCGAACAGGTTTCCGATGTCGAGAAGCTCAAGGAAGAGATCGCAGAACTGAGCGAGCGGGCTGGTGAACCGAACCTCTGGGACGATCCGGCTGCCGCCCAGGTAATTACGTCCAAGTTGTCCCACCGGCAGTCGGAGCTTGAACGCTTGAACAGGCTGACGGGCCGCATCGACGATCTTGAGGTCCTTGTCGAGCTCGGCCAGGACGAGGACGACGACGCCTCCATGGTGGAGGCGGCCACGGAACTCGAATCAATCCGTAAGGCCCTCAAGGAACTTGAAGTGGTTACCCTGCTCTCGGGCGAATACGACGAACGCGAGGCCGTCGTCACGATTCGTGCGGGCGCCGGCGGTGTTGATGCGGCGGACTTCGCCGAAATGCTCATGCGCATGTACCTGCGCTGGGCAGAACGCCATGGCTACCCGACTACCGTGATGGACACCTCGTACGCCGAAGAGGCCGGCCTCAAATCGGCTACTTTCGAGGTCAAAGCGCCGTACGCTTTCGGTACCCTCAGCGTCGAAGCCGGGACGCACCGGCTTGTCCGGATCAGCCCGTTCGACAACCAGGGACGGCGACAGACGTCCTTTGCCGCCGTCGAAGTCATCCCGCTCATTGAGCAGACCGACTCGATCGACATTCCGGACAACGAGATCCGCGTCGATGTCTTCCGCTCTTCCGGCCCTGGCGGGCAGTCCGTCAACACGACGGACTCCGCAGTACGTTTGACCCATATCCCCACAGGGATTGTCGTCTCCATGCAGAACGAGAAGTCCCAGTTGCAGAACCGCGCAGCCGCGATGCGCGTGCTCCAATCAAGGCTCCTCCTCCTGAAAAAGGAGCAGGAAGATGCCGAGAAGAAGGCATTCGCAGGTGACGTGAAGGCATCGTGGGGGGACCAGATGCGTTCGTATGTGCTCAATCCGTACCAGATGGTCAAAGACTTGCGGACTGAGCACGAAGTGGGCAACACGTCTGCGGTGTTCGACGGCGACATCGACGACTTCATTGACGCAGGGATTCGCTGGCGCACAGGTAACCGCAACGCCGAGGGATAAGGCGCCCGGGCTGATTACTTGATTGGGCGACACACCGCGCCAAGCCCGCGATTCCATCGCGGAGCGTGCGTATAGTCGAAGAGCCGGCGCTCAACTTCCCCCAATGAAAGCCCGTGCGCTGGCGGTTGGACTGGTCGAACGTGGCATGTCCGGCGGGGTTCTGAAGAGTCATGATCCGATTTGAGAATGTCACCAAGGTCTACGACCCCCATGCCCGTCCGGCGCTGGATGCTGTCAACCTTGAGATTGACCGTGGAGAATTCACCTTCCTCGTCGGGGCCTCGGGTTCCGGCAAGTCGACGTTTCTACGACTCATTCTGAAGGAAGACCGGGCAACATCCGGTTCCGTCTACGTCGCGGGCCAGAACGTGGCCAACATTTCAAGCTGGCGGGTCCCCAAACTTCGCCGCGGAATCGGTGTCGTTTTCCAAGACTTCCGCCTGTTGCCGCAGAAGAATGTCTTCGCCAACGTTGCCTTCGCCATGCAGGTGATCGGAAAAAGCCGCAGCATCATCCGCGAGACGGTTCCGGAAGTGCTGAAGACTGTTGGGCTTGAAGGCAAGGAACGTCGCATGCCGCATGAGCTGTCCGGTGGTGAGCAGCAGCGCGTGGCCATCGCCCGCGCCGTCGTCAACCGTCCCGGCATCCTGCTGGCGGACGAACCCACCGGAAACCTGGACCCCATTACCTCGATGGGCATTATGGGCGTTCTCGACAAGATCAACCAGAACGGCACCACTGTGGTCATGGCGACGCACGACGACGACATTGTGAACGAGATGCGCAAGCGCGTGGTGGAGCTCCGGAACGGAGTGGTGGTCCGCGATGAGGCAAGGGCCCTCTACACCTCGATGATTCCGGTAGTGGGAGAGTCCCGGCGGATGAAGGACGCGAGCGATGCGGAAATCGACCGCGCGCAGGGGGTCCAGCAGTGAGGCTCGCTTTTATCCTGGGCGAGATCGGCAGCGGTCTGCGCCGGAACCTGTCAATGGTGATTTCCGTCGTCCTGGTGACTTTTGTCTCGCTCACCTTTGTTGGTGCGGCCGGAATGCTGCAGATGCAGATCAACCAGATGAAGGGCTACTGGTATGACAAAGTCCAGGTCGCCATCTTCCTCTGCAACGACTCCTCGACGTCGACCGGATGTGCCTCGGGTGCGGTCACCAAGGAGCAGCAGGCCAATCTGGCCAAAATGCTCGATTCGCCGGCTGTCAAGCAGTACATCACCGACTACCAGTTCGAATCGCAAGCCGATGCGTTCAAGCACTTCAAGGAACAGTTCTCCAACTCTCCGATCGTTGATTCGGTAACCCAGGACCAGCTTCCTTCGTCTTTCCGAATCAACATGAAGGACCCCCAGAAGTACCAGATCATCAGCGAAACGTTCTCGTCCCAGGCCGGGGTGGAGACCGTGAGCGATCAGCGCCAGGTCCTTGAACGGATCTTTGAGTGGATGAACGGTGCCTCTGTGGCGGCAATGGTGGTGGCGGGAGTCATGATCTTCTGTGCAGTCCTGCTTATCACCACGACCATCAGGTTGTCCGCGTTCAGCCGGCGACGGGAGACAGGCATCATGCGCCTCGTTGGAGCATCGAAGACCGTCATCCAACTGCCGTTCATCCTCGAAGGCGTCATCGCCGCCGTCGTGGGTGCAGTCCTGGCCTCAGGCACACTGTGGCTGGTGGCCCAGTTCTGGCTCAACGGAGACTTGTCGCGGCAGTTCCTGAACACTCCGTTTATTTCCTCGACCCAGGTACTCGTGATTGCGCCGGTCCTGATAGCGTTGGGCGGTGGCTTGGCCGGGATATCGTCGCTCCTGACCCTCCGCCGATATCTCAAGGTCTAGCCATGAAGAGCAAAGATCCCGGGCGAACAGGACAGCCGATGACACGGAAGTACCAGGCTGCGCTGCAGCTGCGCAAAGTGAGCGGCCGGGCGAAGGTCGCCGGCTCCGTGCTGGCCATTGCGCTCGCCGCGAGCCTCGGCACCGCGCCCGGGGCGCACGCTGACAATCTCGATGACCAACAGGCTGCCCTCAACGCGGAATCGGCGCGTGTGCAGCAGTCGCTGGAATTCGTTGACGCCAACATCGCCAAGGCGGCTGGCGACCTCGTTGTCTACCAAGGACAGCTTCCGGGGGCGCAGCAGGCACTCCTCGAAGCCCAGGGCAAGGTTGCCACAGCAGTCAAGGAGGCTGATGCCTTGGCCGCCCGCGTGGATCTGGCGCAGCAGAGTAAAGCCCAGATCACCCAGCAACTGGAAAACGACAAGCAAAAGATCACCGATACCAAGAAGCTCATCGGCCAGATCGCGGCGCAGGCGTATAAATCCGGAGGGGTTCCAACGAACGTCGCTTTGCTGTTCGGATCGAACGACGGCGGCAACCTCACGGAAACCATGGACCTCGCCAACCAAGCGATGCGCAGCCAGAACGCCGCGATGACGAAATTGACGCAGCAGAGCGCGACGAACGTGAACTCCCAGGCCCGGCTCACCGCCGTCGAACAGGAAATCCGCGATCTCAAGGCAAAGGCGGACGCCGCACTTGAGCGTGAGAAGGCAGCCCGGGATGACGCCGCTGCCAAGAAGGCGGAGGTGGACAAACTCATCTCCGACACCACTCGTCTCAACGCCCAGCTTCAAGCAGCCAAACCCGGGATCCAAGCCCAACTCCAGCAAGTGAAGGCGAACCAGGACGCCGTCGCCGCGGAAATCTCGGAACGTGACCGTAAACTGCGCGAAGCTTGGTTGGCCGAACAGCAGCGCCTCGCCGCAGCCGCGGCGGCCGCGGCCCAGGCGCAAAACCAGGCAGCCCCGCAGCCTTTTGTCCCACCGGCGAGCAACCCGCGCTCGAACTTCGGCCTGATTCACCCGGTGCCTGCGAACATCCCGATCACGTCAGGCTTCGGTTGGCGTGCGACGCCGCCTGGAACCATCGATTTCTACGGCCAGGGCGGCTATATGCACACGGGCATCGACTTCGGTGCCCCCTGCGGAACGCCGGTATACGCAGCCGCTGCAGGCACGGTGTTTTCTGCAGGTTGGGGCAACGACGGCGGTGGCAACCGTGTCAAGATATCGCACGGAGTCATCAATGGTGATTCCCTGACCACGGTTTACTACCACAACACCAGCGTGGTGGTTTCCTCCGGACAGCAAGTGAGTCAAGGTCAGCTCATTGCCTATTCAGGTACCACGGGTAACTCCACCGGTTGCCACGTGCACTTTGAAACCTGGGTTAATGGGCAGGCTGTTGACCCGATGAACCTTTTGTAGCCCACACGACAGGGATCTGCTGGCGTAGACTAGTGTGATTCTTCGACAACCAAGGAGTTCTACCGTGCCCAAGGAAAGTGGCCGTAAGGTAGTGGCCACCAATCGCAAGGCTCGGCATGACTACCACATATTGGATACCTATGAGGCCGGCATTGCCCTCATGGGAACCGAAGTAAAGTCCCTGCGTGAAGGCCATGCATCGATGGTCGACGGTTTCTGCACCTTCTACAATGACGAGTTGTGGATGGAGGGCATCCATATCCCTGAGTACAACCAGGGGAGCTGGACCAACCACGCCGCGCGCCGCCGTCGGAAGCTGTTGCTTCACCGCGAGGAACTCAACAAGATCTCCGGCAAGATCCGCGAGACCGGGCTGACCGTAGTGCCGCTCCAGCTGTACTTCCTGGATGGACGCGCCAAAGTCGAGATCGCCTTGGCTCGAGGCAAGAAAGATTACGACAAGCGGCAGACCCTGCGTGAGCAGCAGGACAAGCGCGAATCGCTACGCGAACTGCGCGAGCGCAACCGCCGTTGATTTCCCCCAAAAGGCCGCCACGCGGGTAGGCAGCCAAGGCGTGTCCCGGAATGTTCGGGTGCCGCGATGCGTTATGATGATTAAACCAGGCAGGTTTTTAGGTGGTCGTTTTCGGGCGGTCGTTGTCCTGCGGGGATTGATAACAAAATACGGGGATGATCGGTTTCGACGATGTTAGTCGCGACAGGTGAAGCGGGCCGAGGATGCAGAATTATCTCGTAAACGCTGTCTGCAAACCAATAAGTGCCAATTCTAAGCGCACTGACTTCGCTCTTGCTGCCTAAGCAGTAAGACAGTCCGTCAGCCCGAGGTTGCTATTGCCCCGGATCCTGGCGTCATTTAGATAGCCACTGCTGTTTGCCTTCGTCATCGAGGCAAGCGGGACTCTTAGATGACTGGGCCCGGATCAGCTACTTGTTCGCAGGATAGCTGGGGCCGAGAAAGTCCGACGCGAACTGCGCCCGGAGAAGCCCTGACAACACGACATCGGACGGGGGTTCAATTCCCCCCATCTCCACTTTTTGTGATGAGTCGAGACATCCTTCATGGATGAGTCGGGTCATCGGTAACACCCCGGTCTTCGGACCGGGGTGTTTTTCTTTGCCCGCGGGAGCATCAGACCACGATGGCCGGCCGTTGCCCGGGTATGTTCACCCGCACCAACTGGGGAGGAAACCGGGAACGCTTTTCACGACAGTGCCCGATTTCAAGTCCACGAGGTCTGTCCGCATGGGAGTCGGTTCGGGGCGGACCGGGTATTGGTCGCCCGCATATTGGGGTGCCGCTGTTTCGACGGCGAGGTAGTCGCTGGCCGGTGAGACGCAGGTGTCCAGGATGCGCGACCAGGCAGCGTCAGGCCGGTAGAGCACGCGCGATCCGTTCCGGTCGGTGAGATTGACCAATGAGGTCTCCTTTCCGGCGTCGAACTTTCTCACCACCTGCGCAAACTGCCCCGAACCGCCGAGGACCACGGGCTGGCCCACGGTGGTCGTGGCGCTTTGGTTGTTCTCCGGGGCGGCGCCTCCCGCGAGGGTCGCCGGCGTGAGCGCACCGTTGGAGAGATTGATGGTCGAATACCGTGGCGGGTCGACGCCCACCTTCAGCCCCGGGTCGCTCACCGCAAGCTCGTTCGTCCCGGGGAATCCGAGGATTCCGGCATGCGTGCCCAAAGGGGACACCTTGCCGGAGTCGAGCGGATCGATGAGGAAGATGGATTGGTCGTCTGCCTGCGCCACCAAGGTGGCGGCGCCGGGAACAAAGCGCCAGTCCGTCGCAGTGACCGGACCGTGGATTCCCTGGACAGCCCACGGAGCGGACGACGGTTTGTCGACGTCGTAGACAAAGAGCGTTTTCCAGTACTGGCCAGTGGCAGAAGAAGCGGTGAACGTGAAGCCTATGAGGTGATTGGATCCTGCCGCGTGAAGGTTGGCCACCGTCCCGAGGCTTGGCAAAGGAACAAGCGACGGTGGGCCGCCGGTGAGCGGGACCATCTCAAGTGAGCTGGTGTTGTCATCGTTGACGGTGACGACGGCGAGGGCGGACGGCAGGGCAGCATACTCCTGGATGCGGGGGGCACTGACAATGACGGTGCCCTGATCGCTTCCGGAGAGGCTTGAACCGAGGATGGTGTCCGGCTTCTTCAGGCCTGAGTTGTCTTTGCCGGTGTCCCTCTGCAGGGTGTACAGCGAGAAGGCGGCCGGAGTGGCCGAGCGGGCCAGGGCCGAAGTGGAATGGGGGTGCGGTAGCTTCGAAAGGTTTGCTACGGTCAACCCGCCGGCAAGGACGGCAAGGATCGCGATGGCGCCGTAGAGGCGCCGGGCAAAACGGCGTCCGGCCAGTAGCTCTGCTGCGGCAGCAATGGCCGCGGCCCGCTTGGCTGAGACGGGACGGCGCTTAGTAGACATAGGGCTGTGCCGGCTGTGTGGTGGGCTTGATGGAGTCCGGTATCAGAACGATTGACTCCCGGCTGGCCGCATTGGGGTTGGCACGGAAGCTGCTGGTGACGGTGACCCAGCTGTCGGTTTTGTACTCGTTCTGCCAGCCGGGATGATAGACCGGAACACCGATCGGCTGGGCATCGACGGCGCAGCAGGTCACTACAAAACGGGTCACGAAGAATACATTTGGATCTGTCTTGTCCGCGCTGATGAACCCGGTCACGGTGGCAGTCTTGTCGGCAAAAAAGTCCTGCCCCGCGCCGGACCGAAGCAACGATGCCCAGTCCCTCACCGTGAAAGCGGAGTAGTCTCCCTTTCCGGGCAGCGCGGGGGCTTTCAGGGTCAGGGCGGATGCCGAACCGTTGAGGTCCCGTTGCGCGACGGTGGCAGTAGTAAGGGTCGACGGCGGCAGGATGAGTAAGGCGACGACGGCGGCGATGATGGTCAGCACGCTTCCGACCGGCCACAGCCAGCCCCATCGCGAACCGGGCTCATCGGTGTGCTCGTGCCCGTCTTGGGTGCCGGGAGCAAAGGCGAAGGCCGCGAGGGCAAGTACTCCTGCGATCACGGCCATGATGACCGTGAACACGAAATACCGCGGATGGATATACAAGGCAAGCTGCCCTGACACGCCCAGCCAGATCGTTGCGATGAGGCCGATCAGGCTGAGGACCACGCCCTGCCACCGGCCCACGAGCCGCCTAATGACCATAGTTGACCGCCAATCCGAGGACCGCCGCGCAAAGTGCCACCAGCAGGCTGAGCTGAAGGAGGGTTTTCGCGGTGAACGTGGTGCGCATCAGGGCGAGCATTTTCACGTCGATCATGGGCCCGAAGACGAGGAAAGCCACAATGCCCCCCGGCATGAAGGTTGCTCCGAAAGACAGGATAAAGAAGGCATCCACGTTTGAGCAGATCGCAACGACGAAAGCCAACACCATCAATGCCAAGACAGACCAGACCGGGTTGCTACCCAAGGCGACCAGCACTTCGCGGGAAACGGCAACTTGGATCAGCCCCGCCATGCCTGCACCAACAAACAGTGCAGGCATCATTGCGCGTGTCTCCTGGGCGAACATCTGCACGCTGCGCCTGATCCTTCCGGTAGAGCCGGCGTGGTGGTCTGCTATTGAACATGTCTCCTGGAACCGGGCGGTCAGCAGCTCACCTGGCCGCGGATGCCGGCTGTAGATCCAACCGACAAGGTTGGCGATGAAGAAGCCGCCCAGGACACGGGAGGCCAGGATGCCGTTGTCCCAACCAAACGCCTGCGCGGTGGTGACGATGGTGACGGGGTTCAGGATGGGTGCCGCGAACAGGAAAGTCATCGATTCCGCAACCGTCAGGCCGTTGACCACCAGACCCCGGGCAAGCGGAACATTGCCGCATTCGCAAACAGGCAGCAGCATTCCCAAAAGCGACAGGACGAGCCTCCGCAGCACCGCGTTCCGCGGCAGGCGGCGGAGCAGCATGCCCTCCGGCAGCCAGACCTGGACAGCGATCGAGAGGACGATCCCGAGGAAAACGAACGGCAGGGACTCGACGACGACGCTGATCGACAGTGTGGCGAAGTCGCGGGCAGCGTTGGGTAGAGCAAAGACCTCCGGCGTTGATGGTGCCAGCACCCGGACGGCCGCGAACAGTGCAATGAGGGCGAGCCCGACGATGAGACCGGCGGCAGACTTCGACGTGAAAGCACGTGACGGGCTTCCGTGCTCGCGTCCCGGCTGTTCGCGTTTGTCGACTGCAGGCAGCGTCACAGTCACTCCTTACTCCTCGGACCCGGTCGGGGACACCGGAAGGGGCTGCGAAAACCGACTGTACACGCCGCTCACGTTCGCGACTAGCCTGTCAGCCCTGCCGGTTTCCGAACCGGGCAGAGCTCCGCTACTCGCTGCGCGGGAGACCCGGACGAAACCGAGTGGCGTGTCCGAAAGACAGGTAGCCGACACTCAAGTCGCTGTGTGGGAACGACAGTATTTTGGGGAGGGTCGATCACTTGTGGGTGTGGGTGGCCGGCAGTGAGAATGCCCGTTCCGGTTTCGTTCGGGCCATATCCGGGCAGGACATGGGGGACGAACCGCATTTGTGAAACGAGTTCGGTCCTATGAAACGATCAAGGCAGAATGACGCGCCAGTCCAAAATACTTCTGTGGGGGCAGACCGGTGGACGGTTGCCTCAGTGCCCGAGCGGGGCCAGCCGTGGAAAATACTCGAGTGGTGGAAAATTCTCAAGTCCCGTGGCACCGCAGCCACGGCCATCGGCACAGTGGTGCTTGTCCTTGCGACATTCTTCAACGCGGTCCTGCTGGCGCCGGCAGCCCAGGCGGCAAGCCTCGTCACTGTGACCCTTACTTTTGATGACGCCCACGTGGATCAGATGGCAGCCGCTGCCTACATGAACTCGAAGGGCCTTCACGGAACATTCTTCACTCCGTCAGGCTTCCTGAACTCTGACTCCCTGCACATGACGACTGCTCAGGCACTCGCGCTTCAGGCAGCGGGTAACGAGATCGGGGGGCACACGGTGACCCACCCCGACCTCGCCCAGGCTGACGCGGGTGAGGTTACCCGTCAGGTTTGCGATGACCGCACAAACCTGACGAACATGGGGTTGCGCGTAACGAACTTTGCGTACCCCTATGCCTCGTCCACCCCGGCCATAGAGACGATTGTCCAAAGTTGCGGCTACAACAGCGCCCGTGGATTGGGTGACATTGCGAGCCAGATCCCCGCATCGGCCGGCATGCCGCTCTCTGAAACCATGCCGCCAGCCGACCCATATCTGACGAAGGCACCGGACCAGATCGACAGCACGTGGACACTTCAGAACCTGAAGGACCTGACCCTCAAAGCCGAGCCCGGCGGCGGGTGGATGCAATACACCTTCCACCACATCAACATCGCGAACAATCCGCTCAACGTGAGCACCGCAAACTTCAATGCCCTCATTGACTTCCTGGTGGCCGAGCAGGCCGCAGGCCGGATCATTGTCAAGACCGTCGACCAAGTGATCGGCGGCACTGTCAAGACCAACCCGGCCGGGCCGCCGCCGCCGGCGCCCATCACCTCCGGAAATCTTCTCCGCAATCCCGGTTTTGAGACCGCCGGCCCCGTCGCCGGAGGGGCGCCTTCGTGCTGGGTTCCGGGAGGCTACGGCAACAACACCTACACCTACAGCACGGTAACCGGGGCCCACACCGGGACTGCCGCTGAACAACTGGTCATGACCACCTACCTGGACGGTGATGCCAAAATATTGCCACCGCTCGATACGGGCCAATGCACTCCGACCGTGACGCCGGGCAAGAGATACACGATGTCGGCCTGGTACAACTCGACGGCGAATACCCAATTCGAGCTCTACTACAGGCTGGGTCAGGGCAACTGGCAGTATTGGACGTCGAGTCCGCTCTATCCTGCCTCCGCGGCCTACACCCAGGTCACCTATACCTCTCCACCCGTGCCTGCCGGCGCCACCGCCATGACCATGGCACTGACCCTTACCAGCCTGGGAACACTGGTTACCGATGACTACAGCCTGACGGAAGCAGTATTGCCGCCCGGCGCGTTCGAGCCGTTGACCCCGATGCGCTTGCTCGACACGAGGACCAGCAGCGGCCCGGTGGCTCCCGACGGGACCGTCTCATTCCAGGTCGCTGGAGTGAACGGAATACCGGCAAGCATCGCCGCGGTGACGTTCAACCTGACGGTCGCGAACTCAACCTCATTCGGGTTCGTCACGGCCTACGCCTCCGGCACCGTGAGACCTAACGCATCGAACCTGAATTATGACACGGGACAAATTATCCCGAATAGCGTCACGGTTCCGGTCGGGGCCGACGGAAAGGTCACGCTGTACAACCGGTCCAGCGGCACGGCACAACTGATAGCAGACGTTTCCGGGTACTACGTCGCAGGAACAGCGGCCGCCGCGGGCGCATTCCAGCCGATCGCGCCAACCAGGTTCCTTGATACCAGGAACACCCCAACGCCCGTGGCTCCGAACGGCACCGTTTCGGTCCAGGTTGGAGGAGTGAGCGGAGTCCCGGCAAACGTGTCGGCCGTGACCTTCAACCTGACGGTCGCGAACTCGACGTCATTCGGGTTTGTTGCCGCCTATGCCTCGGGAACCCTGAGGCCAAATGCATCCAACCTGAACTACGCCACCGGGCAAATCGTCCCGAACAGGGTGACGGTCCCGGTCGGAGCGGACGGCAAGGTCATACTGTACAACCAGTCCAGTGGCACTGCGCAATTGATCGTCGACGTCTCGGGATATTACCTGTCGGGCGTAGCAACGCTCCCGGGTACGTTCGAGCCGATCGCCCCAACGAGGTTCCTTGATACAAGGAACACCGCGGCGGTGGCAGGGGACGGAACAATCTCCTTCCAGGTGGGTGGCGTGGGCGGAGTCCCAGCTACTGCCGCTGCGACGATTTTCAACCTTACGGTGGCCAACTCGACGTCCTTCGGTTTTGTCACGGCCTATCCCTCCGGGGCGGCACTCCCGAACGCGTCGAATCTGAACTACGCCACCGGCCAGATTGTCCCCAACAGCGTCACCATTCCAATTGGACCGGATGGCAAGGTCAATCTGTACAACCGCTCCGGCGGCACCGCCCAACTCATTGCGGATGTCTCGGGTTACTTCCTCTAACCACGGCGCACGAACAAACCGTCTCACTGAAAACACCCCGGTCTTCGGACCGGGGTGTTTTTCTTTGACGTTGTGCTTCTTTGCCTCGGATCGTGATCCCGCCGAAGATTCGACGTTCCATTCCCGGGTGATCTTAATGATTCGGACTTCGGGCCGCGGGCTCGTCATCCGAGTTCTCGACGTTGTCCGTTGAACTTCCAGGTTCCCCGTTGCGATGTTTGGCAGTGCTCTTGCGATCAACCAGCCTCAGTCGCCGGTGTCCAAAGACCATCACAACGGCTACCACTGCGGCTCCGATGAGGACCATCACGACCCAAATCCATTGTTGCCCGTCCACGTTCGCCCCAATCTCAGCCCGTCGGCTGCGTCCCGCTTTGTACTACGAAAGGCCGTTGCCCTGCCTGCCTAGGCCGGAAGGCGGGCCCGCTGAGGAGTCAGTCTTTCTCCTGATGGTTTGCGTAGGCGATGCACCGACCCCGGTTTTTGAACTGTGGGTAGTCCACTCAGCAAGCCCCCTTGCCTTATTGGCTGCGACCCCTCGCCGGTCTGAGCCCAGTCGTTGCAATCCGCCCATCTGTTGTCGCATGGACGCTGACCGACACCATAGGACTGCGGGCGGTTGCCGTCTTGAGTGGTCCCTACTCGTTTTCGGGGATTCGTACGCGACCGCTGTTGCGGTCCGTCGAGTGTGGTTGTTAACCAGTTCAAAGAAGGTAACGACGGCGGCACTCACCGTGTCGGCGTGCAGTGGCAGAGTTCACCCACGGCGTAGGACGGAACGGACTAACCGAAGCAGCGTATTCGTTGATATAGACACCACCGGTTACAGGAGGTGCACGATGAGTACGTTGCCGGAACAAGTTTTTCCCGAGGACATCCCTGACGCCCCGTCAGATGACGAAGCCTTGGACGCCTACTCGCGGACAGTGATGCACGTCGCAGAGACGGTCACGCCGCATGTTGCAGCTTTGGAGATGAGCAGCGCCCGCAGGAACGGCCAAGTCAGGATTGGAAGCGGATCGGCTGTCGTGTTCACGGGGGACGGCTACATGCTGACCAACGCCCACGTGGTCTCGGGTCTCCGCTCCGGGCGGGCAATCTTCGCTGACGGAACCCACGCCGACGTCGAACTCGTCGGTGCGGATCCTTTGTCTGATCTCGCCATTGTCCGCGGGCGCCACACGCCGCCGCCGGCCATCCTGGGCAACGCGGAGTCGCTGCACGTAGGCCAATTGGTGATTGCCGTGGGTAACCCGCTGGGGCTGGCAGGATCAGTGACCGCAGGCGTCGTCAGCGGGCTCGGGCGCTCCATCCCGGTCAGGTCCGGACGGCACAGCAGGGTCATCGAGGACGTCATCCAGACCGACGCTGCGTTGAATCCGGGCAATTCCGGGGGAGCCTTGGCCGACACCCAGGGGCGGATCGTGGGAATCAACACTGCCGTGGCCGGCCTGGGCCTCGGACTTGCAGTGCCCATCAACACCACCACTCAACGGATCATCGCCGCCCTGCTGAGGGACGGCCGGGTCCGCCGGGCATACCTCGGCTTGGTGAGCACCCCCATTCCTTTGGATGCGAGTGCGGTGATCCGGACTGGCCAGAAGGAGGCGCTGCGGGTGGTGGAAGTCATTGCAGGATCTCCGGCCGAGCGGGCAGGACTGCTCGCGGGCGACCTGGTCCTCAGTGCACAGTCGCGGGCGGTATCCAGCGCCGAGAGCCTTCAAAAGCTCTTGTTCTCGCAGGCCATCGGGGAACCGTTCCTGCTGACGGTCCTGCGCGACGGCAAAGTCGACGCGATTGTCGCAGTTCCCAGTGAAATGACTGACGCGGATTCATGAGGAGCCGCGGACCTGATGGAGCCAGTCCGCGAAAAAGCCGGAGCCAAGCTGGCTCCGGCTTTTTTGCTACTTCTTCCGCATCCTCAAATGGGCCACCGGATCCACTGCGGCGTCGGATTCGTGCTTGGCACGCTTCACTGCCCGTTTCTCCTTGATGGACTTGATGCTCTTCTTCGTCTCGTGCTGGTGAGGCGCTTTGTCAGGCATGTCATGCTCCCTAACTACGGATCTTCCCTGCAGATCCTGCAAAGAGGGTCCTGAAAGGCCCTCTCCTTGTAAGCTACGCCTGTTTCACCCGAAATCAACCGACAGCCGGACGGCCTAGTGGCCAGCCCTCGGAGCCTGGACGTCCACGACGCCCACGAACCGGGAGCCGATTCCTTCGTACTCGCTGCGGACTTCGCCGGGCAGGATTCCGGGAACCTCGCTGTTCCGGTGGTGGCCACAGAAGACGTAGGTGAACTCCGGCCACCATTTCTTGGGACGCGCGGCCTCTGTGTAGCCGCACACGACGCAGCTCAAGTGGACCCAGACAGGGCGCTTGCCGGTGCGGTTGGCGCGGGATTGGACGAGCCACTGGGGCGGATTGTCTTGCAGTTCGTTCAGTTCGGCTTGTGAAAGCCTGGAGGGGATGCCGTGGCGTTGGGCCATTTCCATCGAAATATCAAGGGCCAGTGCGGCGTCACGTCTGCTAATCACCATTCAACGATACGGGACTTTCGCCGAGGCACGATCGGGCTGGGATCCGGACGGGAGCTGACAAGCAGGCGTAGGCTGTGCTCATGACCGACGCAGCGGCCCTGCAGCCAAGCACCCCGCTTCAAAAGCGGGTCCTTGTTGTGGCTATTGTGGCTTCCTTCATCGCCATTTTGGATGGCTTCGTGGTGAACCTCGCGCTCCCGGCGATTGGCCGCGAGCTGGGTGGTGGGCTTGTCATCCAGCAATGGGTGGTGGATGCCTACTTGTTGACCTTGGGCGCGCTGATCCTGGTCGCGGGATCCCTGTCCGACCACTTCGGCCGTGCACGCATCCTGGAATGGGGACTCGCCGGCTTCACCCTCACCTCCGTCACCTGCGGCCTCGCCTGGAACGGCGAGGTGCTGGTGGTATCGCGCGCCCTCCAGGGGATCGCCGGTGCCCTGCTTGTCCCGAGTTCGCTTGCCATGATCGTCACGTTCTTTTCCGGGCCCGCGCAGTCCAAGGCAATCGGCCAATGGTCCGGTTGGACCAGCGCGGCCGCCATCGTCGCGCCGCTGATCGGCGGCGCATCGGTCGATCTGCTGTCCTGGCGCGTCATCTTCTTCATCAATGTGATTCCGGCCGTCGCCGTCTGGCCGATCCTCGCCGGGCTGCGGAAGTCCGATGCCGCCACGGACACGAGCAAGAAGATCGACTACCTCGGCGCGTTCCTTGCCATGGTGGGACTCGGTGGCCCTGTCTACGCCTTCATCGAACAAGGGCGCATGGGCTGGGGCAACATGGTGGTCTGGATGCCGCTCGCCCTCGGAGCCGTCGGCCTGGTCCTCTTCCTGGTCCACGAAGCCAGGACCCCTGAACCGATGCTGCCCCTGAGGCTCTTCGGCATCCGAAATTTCGGCTGGGGAAACATTGCCACGCTCGCCATTTACGGCGCCCTGTCATTGGGCTTCTTCGCCGTGGGCATCTACTTGCAGCAGGTGGGAGGGATGAAGGCCACCACGGCGGGCATCGCGTTGCTCCCCGCGACGGTCCTCCTGATGCTCACGGCCTCATTCTTCGGCGGGCTGGCCGGCAAATACGGTCCGCGGTGGTTCATGACGGCCGGACCATTCATTTGCGGAATCGGTTTCCTCATGACCTTGGCCGTCCAGGAGCCCTTGAACTACTGGACGCAAGTGCTGCCCGGGCAGATCGTCTTCGGGATCGGCCTGAGCACCTTGGTGGCGCCCCTCACCGCGGCCATCCTCGGCGCGGTACCCACGGAAGAGGCAGGGATCGGTTCCGCAGTGAACAACGCTGTTGCCCGTATCGCAGGCCTGATCTGCATCGCGTTTGCCGGGCTCATCATCGGCCCGGTCTTCAGCCGCCAAGGCCTCATGAACGCCGTCGTGGTCACGGCCGTGCTGTTCTTCCTCGGGGCGGTGGCATCCGCCGTCGGGATCCGGAACCCGGTGCTGGGCGCTGCTGTAGTGGACTCTCCCGAAGGTCAAGCGCCCGACGACGGCGGGACGGCTGCCCAGCGCGCCTGAACAGTGCCTTCCACAACACAGCTTCGTTAGTGTTCCGCGAGGACGCAGCCGTCGTGTTCGACGTCGGTGGCCACCCAGAGCGCCGAGGCGACCTCATCCGCGAGATCATAGTCGCGGCTGCCCGGACCCTTTCCGATCCGGACCACAAGGGCACCACCGAACGGCTTGCGGCCAATCACCTGGATGGTGGCGTCGAGGTCGATTTCCTCTGCGGACAAGTACCGCAGCAACTCCGGGTTTTCGTCGCTGATCCGCGTGATCTTGCCGGAATGGCCGTCGTCGAGCTCGATCATGCGGTGCGCATGCGGCAGGCTCACCGAACCGTCCGCGGCAGGGATGGGGTCCCCATGGGGATCGCGTCCGGGGTTGCCCAGCTTGGTGGCCATGCGATCGATGAAGGTGTCCGAAACGGCGTGTTCGAGCATCTCGGCCTCGTCATGGACTTCGTCCCAGCTGTAGCCCAACTCCCTCACGAGGTAGGTCTCGATCAGGCGGTGGCGGCGGACCATGCCCAGGGCAAGCTGCATTCCCTGGGGGGTCAAGGAAATGGCGCTGTAGGGCTGGTGGTCCACCAGCCCTTGGTCCTTGAGCTTGCGGACCATCTCCGAGACGGAGGAATTGGCGACGCCGAGCCGTTGCGCGAGCTGTGAGGACGTGATGGGTTTGTCCTGCCACTCCGTGAAGGAGTAGATGACCTTGACGTAGTCCTCGATCGAGGAGGAGGGCGCACTGGTCTTCACGGTTCCAAGCCTATCGTGAACCGGCCGCATCAGACTTTCCGCGCCCGCCAGCTCTGCGTGAGATAGGGCAACGGGATGACCTCGCCCTCGGCATGGCCCAGATGCTCGAAAAGGTACCACTCGAGATTGCCCGTCACCTTGGCCCGGGTGGTCTCATTCGCCCTCAGGTAGTAACTGCGCGACTTCACGAGTTCGAGGATGTCCGCCGGAGTCACGGGATCCTCCCAACGCGTCACATGGCTTTCGAGGCCCGTGAACTCCCGGCCCACCACAGGCCGGAAGTCCGGTTTGTGGACATCGCCGGCATGCATGATGCGAGACAAACGATGGACCCAGGGCACCGACGTGTCCAGCTGGTTCCAGATCAAGCCGATCACACCCTGGGGCCGAAGGATCCGGGCGATCTCGGTGCTGGCGGCGAGGGGATCGCACCAGTGCCATGCCTGGGCAACGCTGACGACGTCGAATGCTGAGTCCGCGAGTCCAGTTGCCTCGGCCGTGCCCTCCAGGGCGATCACTTGTGGATACGTTTTGCGCAGTTGCGTGAGCATGTCCGCGGAGGGGTCCACTGCGGACACCGCCAGCCCGCGCTCGACGAGGAGCGATGTGAACTTTCCGGTGCCCGCGCCGATGTCTGCCGCGTCCCGCGCGCCTTCCGGCAGCAGCCAGTCAGCTGAATCCGCGGGGTATCCGGGCCGGACACGGTCATAGTGCTCTCCGCCGTCCTGGAAACTCTGACCGAGTTCAAGGCGCCGTTCCTCATAGAGCTTGGGGCCGGCTGACGTGCCTTTGGGTCGCGGGGCCACGCGGAAACTCCTTCGTAGGACAGGAAAAAATACCCTACGAATCTACCGCAATCAGTCGGTGCTGCACGGAGCTGCGCCCGCGGTCCCGGGAGTGTTGGGAGCCCATTCCGGGTAGCTGCGGTGATCGTTCGCGGGCACCCAACGGCCGGCGTCCACCACGTAGTCCCAACCGAGGCCATTGCTCTTGAGCGCCTGGATGCCCGCGATGAGCCGGGTGGCGTCTTCCAAACGCGACCCTACGCCGAAACTGGCCCGGAGGGATCCGGAGGGAAGGCCGAGGCGCTTGAGCAGCGGGTGGGCGCAGAAGCGCCCGTCGCGCAGGCCAATGCCGTGCTCGGCCGCGAGATAGGCCGCCACAAGTCCGGCGTCGTAGCCCTGGAGCGAGAAGTTCACGACGCCGATGGTGTCCTCGGGATCCGTGTCGCTGAAGATCTGGTGCACGGTCACGCCGTCGATTTCCTTGAGGCCTTCGACCAGGTGTGAGCGGATGGCGGCCTCGTGGGCGTGCCATTCGTCGTGGTCGAGGCTGGCGATGACTTGTGTGGCCCGGGCGAGGGTGGCCGCACCGAGAACGTTCGGCGAGCCGCCTTCGTGCCTGGCCGGTCCCGTGGCCCAGCTGACGGAATCGAGGCGCGCCTCCCGGACGGCGCCGCCTCCTGCCAGATGCGGCGTGCCGGCGTCGAGCCAGTCGGGACGGCCCACCAGGACACCCGCGCCGAACGGTGCATAAAGCTTGTGCCCCGAGAAAACCAAGTAGTCGACATCCGCGGCGGCGATGTTGATGCGGCGATGCGGGGCAAGTTGCGCCGCGTCCACCACAATCCGCGCCCCGAATTCGTGGGCCAAGGCAGCTAGTTCCTTGATGGGCAGGATTTCGCCGGTCACATTCGACGCGCCGGTGACAGCCAGGAGGCTGACGCCACCATGGGAGAGGGCTGTGCGGACATTGGCTACGGTCTCCGACAAGGTTTCCGCGGCAACAATGCTTCGGTGGGGGACGCCTTGCCACGGCAGCAGGTTTGCGTGGTGCTCGATGTCCAGGTAAAGGACTTCGTCGGTGTGCTTGCCGTCTGTGACCGGCAAGCAGCCGGCCAGGAGATTGAGGGAATCGGTGGTGTTGCGCGTGAAAATGACGGAATCGTCCGGCCGTCCGCCAACAAAGTCACGGACGATGTTGCGGGCGTTTTCGTAGACGGAGGTGCTGATTTGGGAGGCGTAGCCTGCGCCGCGGTGCACACTCGCGTAGTACGGCAGGATCTCGTTGAGGTACGCGGAAACAACCGTCAGGGCAGGTGCGGATGCGCCGTAGTCAAGGTTGGCGTAGCGGATGTGGCCGCCCTGGATCAGGGGTGCCTGCAACTCCGCGCCGGTGACCGCGGCCAGCGGGCGGGATGCCCGAGGCAGCTGCTGTGCGGTTTCGTGGTGCTGCGAAAGAGCCGTAGAAGTAATTGTGGCTGTGCTCATGGGACCTCACTCAAGAGGGACCCCTGCGTGCAGGGGGTCCGCGCTTGCCGCATCCGTTCCGGACCGGCCGGGTCGTCACCCGGGGCACCCCGCCGCGATGGAGGGTTGCCGGCCAGCAAACCGGGGTTTCGCGCTGGCACTCGTGACCTGTAAAGAGAGTAGGACACCGGCGAGGCGGGTTCCAATGTGACCGCGATTGTTAAGCGGATTGTTACACCGCCCGAAAAATGTGCCTTCAGCCGAAGAAAAAGCAGCGGACGCCCCTAAAAGGGGGCGTCCGCCGTCGTTTATTCAGTGAACAGGGGGGCTACAGAAGGTCGTCGAGTTCGGGGTTGAGCCTCTTGAGGACCTCGGAATGGAGGATCGAGTTCGTGGCGACGGCGTTTCCGCCGAAGGGGCCGTCCGCGCCATCCAGGGATGTGAAGCGTCCGCCGGCCTCGGTGACGATCGGCACCAAGGCGGCCATGTCGTAGACCTGGAGTTCCGGTTCGGCGGCGATGTCCACGGCGCCCTCGGCAACGAGGCAGTAGGACCAGAAATCGCCGTACGCACGGCTGCGCCAGACATCGTTCTCGAGGCCCAGGAAGTTGTCCAGCTTCCCGTGCTGCTTCCACTCGGAAAGCTCGGAGTAGGAAAGCGAGGCGTCTTCGAGCCGGGACACGTTGGAAACTTTCAACCGGGTGGCGGCGGCCAGCGACCGGCCCATGTAGGCGCCGGAGCCCTTGGCCGCCCACCAACGCTTGCCGAGCGCCGGAGCGCTCACGAGCCCCACTACTACTTCGCCCTCGTCCACGAGGGCGATGAGCGTAGCCCAGACGGGTACGCCGCGCACGAAGTTCTTGGTCCCATCGATGGGATCGATGATCCAACGCCTGGAGCCGTGGCCCGTGCTGCCGAATTCTTCGCCGAGGACGGCGTCGCGGGGCCGGGAGCGGGAGAGCTGCCCACGGATTGCTTCCTCGGCGGCTTTGTCGGCATCGGTGACTGGGCTCAGGTCGGGTTTGGTCTCCACCTGGAGGTCCAGCGCCTTGAACCGCTCCATTGTCAGGGAATCGACGGAATCGGCCAGCACATGGGCCAGCCGTAGGTCGTCGTTGTAGCTCGAATCGGGTTGGGTCATGGTTCCAAACTACCGTCTATTCGCCGGTGAGCCGGGGAGGTAGGACGGCATGCGCTGAGTTAGTTGACCGTACCCAGTTCCTTGGCCTCTTGGGCTTCCATGCGCGGGTCCGCACCAAGGAGCCTGCGGAGCGATGCAAGGCGGGCGGGGCCGGCCTCGCCCGCGTGGCCTTCGGCGACCCAGGAATCCAGCCCGCATCGAACGGCGGAGGCATCGTGCTTGCAACCACGCTCGCACCTTTCCGTCCCCGGCTCCAGGTCCGGGAAGGCGTGCAGGATGCGGTCCGGGTTCACGTGGGCGAGGCCGAAAGAACGGATGCCGGGCGTATCGATGATCCAGCTTCCGCCAGGGGCGTCGCTGAGCTTCAGTGCGAGGGCAGAGGACGAGGTGTGGCGTCCGCGCCCCGTCACGGCGTTGACCCCGCCTGTGGCGCGCTCGGCCCCGGTGAGGGCGTTCACCATAGTGGACTTCCCGACGCCTGAATGGCCCAGGAGGACGGTGACCTTGCCGTCGAGGTAGTCCCGCAACTGGCCGACGGCGTCACTGTCGAGGCGGGCGGACAGGCCGTCGTCGGAGCGGGCGTCGATTCCGGAGGCGCCTGCGTCGGCCGTCCGGCTGATGATGATGGGGAAACCGAGGCTCACATAGTTGGCGAGTAGTTCCGTCGGATCCTTGACATCTGCCTTGGTGACGAGCAGCAGCGGCTCGATTCCGGCGTCGTACGCTGCCACCAAGGCGCGGTCGATGAATCCGGTGCGTGGTTCCGGATTGGCTGCCGCAACCACCACCACGAGCTGGTCGGCGTTGGCGACGACGGCCCGCTCGATCGGATCCGTGTCATCGGCACTTCGCCGCAGGAGGGTCTTTCGCTCCTCGACGCGCACGAGGCGGGCGAGGGTGTCCGGTGCTCCGGACACATCGCCGACGAGCGCCACGAAGTCCCCGGGAACCACAGGGGAGCGACGGAGCTCCCGGGCGCGGGCCGCGATGACGATGCGCTCGTTGTCCGAGCTTTCGCCCACGATCGCGGTGTAGCGCCCGCGGTCGACTGTGATGATACGCCCGATCACGGCGTCGTCGTGGCTGGGGCGGTCCTTCGTACGGGGTCGTGTGCCCTTCTTGTTGGGGCGGATCCGGACATCGGACTCATCCCAGGAGCGTGCGTCGCGAGCCATCGTCAGTTGCTTGTCTCCATTGAAACGGTGTCCGCGGCAGCTGCGCCGGCAGTGAGCATCGACGCCCAGATGTGCGGGAATTCCGGCATGGTCTTTGACGTCGTTGCGATGTCTTCAACCTGGACACCCTCGACGGCGAGCCCCAGGATGGCGCCCGCAGTAGCCATGCGGTGGTCGGCGTAGCTGTGCACGACGCCGGCGTGCAGCGCTGCGGGCCGGATCACCAGGCCGTCGCTGGTTTCCTCGGCGTCGCCGCCGAGCCGGTTGATCTCGGCGACCAGCGCGGCCAGCCTGTCCGTTTCGTGTCCCCGCAAATGCGCGATGCCGGTGAGCCGGGAAGGACCGGTTGCCAGGGCGCACAATGCCGCTACGGTAGGAGCGAGTTCGCTGGTTTCATCGAAGTCCGCTCCCAGGATTTCCGGTCCGCCGGTGACCGTCAGTGTGCCGTTGTCCAGCGTGACGGTTGCACCCATGGTGGCGAGGATGTCCCGCCAAAGGTCCCCGACTTGCGTGGTGTTGGCCGGCCAGTTGGGGATGCGGATGGTTCCCTTCGTCGCCAACGCCGCGGCGAGGAAGGGACCCGCGTTGGAAAGGTCCTGCTCGATCCTCTCGTCGAACGCCTGGATGGTGCCGGGGGCGACCCGCCAATGGTTCGGCACGGAGTCATCCACCTGCACTCCGACGCCGCGCAGGACCGAGACGGTCATGTTGATGTGGTCGAGGCTCGGCACGGGCTTGCCGACATGCTCGAGGTGAAGGCCCTCATCGAACCGGGCGCCGACCAGCAACAGGGCGGAGACGAACTGCGACGAAGCGCTTGCGTCGATCACCAAGTGGCCGCCGCGGACAGAGCCTGTGCCGGAAACCTTGAACGGGAGGGAGTTCGCTGTATGCCCGTCGAGGCCGCTGACTTCCACTCCGAGTGTCCGGAGGGCTTCGATGATGGTGCCCATGGGACGAAGCCGCGCGTGGGGGTCGCCGTCGAACACCGAAGCGCCGTTGCGGAGGGCCGCGAGCGGCGGCACAAAGCGCATGACCGTGCCGGCCAGGCCACAGTCGATGGCGGTCTCCGACGCCGTGGCCGCGGGATCGATGGGGGTGACTTCAAGGTCCGGGCCGTAGTGTCCATCGCCGGGAACTTCGGTGATGGTGGCGCCAAGCTGGCGCAAGGCCTCGACCATCAAGGCGGAATCCCGCGAATGCAAGGGTGCCCGCAGCCTGCTTGGGCCGTTGGCCAAGGCCGCCAGGACCAGATAACGGTTGGTCAGCGACTTCGAGCCGGGAACCGTGACCGTGGCATCCACAGGGTGGCTGGCGAAGGGTGCCGGCCACAGGGGGAGTGCGGGCGCCGTGGCGCTTCCTGAATCGTCGGTCTGCGTGGCGGGGGATCCTGGCATGCTTCCTTATGCTCCAACTGCGTTGTCTACGGCCTTGCGGACGGCACGGTCTGTCTTCTTGAACTGCTTGCCCGTGGCCTTCTTGGCGTCCATGGCGAGGTGTTCGGCACGCCATGCGAGGCTTGGTTTGCCCGCGGTGTCGACGGCGGCGAGGAAAACGCCACCCGTCAGCGAAATGTTCTTGAGCAACTGGGCGCGGCGGGCGAGCCGGCCTTCCTTGGTGCTGATGTCGGCAGAACGCCACTCGACAAAAGTGTTCAGGACCGAGATGCCGGCAAGCACGCTTGCCGAGAACCGGGAGCATTTGCCGAGTGCCAGCAAGGCGCCGGCGCCCACTTGCGCACCGCCGATGACCCTCGCCAGCGTCTTCTCGTCCGCCGGGAAAGGCAGTGACTCGGAAGCGCGGCGGAGCAGCGGAGAGAGCTGCTTGGCAGTGTCATCCGCGTTCTTGAGCTTGTCCAGCCCTGCGACGACAAAACTGGAAGCCAACATTGGCCTGGCGAGAAAACGGACGAGGGACATGTTTTGCCTCCTGGATGGCGTGCCACGGTGTTCAGGTGGTGCTGCGTTCAAGTGGTGCGGTGTTCACGGGGTGCAGTCGGATCTAGTCTTGCATCTTTGCGGAATATTTGCCCGGAGCTTGCCGTTGTCAGAAGAAGGTGCGGTATGGGCTGGACCTTGGATTGTGGCGTGTGTGTGGTGCCGCGCTTTGTCATGTCGTTTGAGTGGAGATGGTTTTTTGGCCTTGGTTAAGGACCGCGAGGGACACTTGGCGCTTGGGCGGGAGCTGCCAGGGGACTCCCGGAGGGTGACAGTAGACTTGGATGCAATGAGCACCATGGATCCGGCCGCAGCGGCCATGTACAAGGCAGCGACCGAAGTCACGGACGCAACGTCCGACGGCGACGCGACGGTTGAGTCCGACGTCGAGATTGCGGTGGACTTCGCAACGGAGACCCCCGAACAACGGAGGGCGCGCTTCGAACGCGACGCGATGCAGTATGTCGACCAGCTTTATTCGGCCGCCATGCGCATGGCCAGGAATCCGTCCGACGCCGAGGACCTGGTCCAGGAGGCCTACACCAAGGCCTTCTCCGCCTTCCACCAGTACAAGCCGGGTACCAACCTCAAGGCGTGGCTGTACCGCATCCTGACCAATACGTACATCAACCTCTACCGGAAGCGGCAGCGCGAACCGTTGCAGTCGAATTCGGACACCATCGAAGACTGGCAGCTGGCGCGGGCGGAGTCCCATACGTCGGCGGGGCTGCGTTCTGCGGAGGCGGAGGCACTGGACCATTTGCCGGACTCGGACGTGAAGAGCGCCCTGCAGTCCATTCCGGAGGAATTCCGGCTCGCGGTGTACTTCGCTGACGTCGAAGGCTTCGCCTACAAGGAAATATCAGACATCATGAATACCCCGATCGGCACGGTCATGTCCCGGCTTCATCGCGGCAGGAAAATGTTGCGCGATCTGTTGGCGGACTACGCCGCAGAACGGGGAATCAGCGCCGGCGCGGAAGAAAAGGCCTTGGCCGTGGGCGCGGCCACAAGCAAAAAACAGGAGAAAAGGAAATGAGCTGCCAAGGATTGGGCGACTGCGACGATGCTCGGATGCAGCGTATCTACGAGTACCTCGACGGTGCGTTGACCCGCGAGGACATCGCAGAGATCAAGGTGCATCTGGAAGACTGCCCGGAGTGCACCGAGCAATACGACCTTGAGTGCGTCATTCGCACCGTGGTCAAGCGCTCCTGTACGGAAGCGGCTCCTGAGAATCTCAAGAACTCGATCCTGGACAGGATCCACGCTATGAAGTCCGTGGACGTCTAACAGCCTCAAACGGCAAGGGCCCCGGAAACCTGATGGTTTCCGGGGCCCTCCGCATTAAGTCTTACGCTAAGCCGCTGGCTTAGGTGTTGGGACGCTTGCCGTGGTTTGCGCCGCCGCGCTTACGGTCACGACGCTTACGTGCACGCTTGCTCATAGCTGGCCTCCTTAGATTCTTGATACTCAATAAAGCTGCCCTCCAGTCTCCCACATCACGGGGCCGCCCCGCGAACCGTGCCGGCCAACCGCGGAGGGAATCGGGGGACTCAGCCGCGCAGGGAATTCCGGATGGAGATCCTGGCCTGGTCCAGGACAGTGCGCACGGTCTCAAGGGCGACCGGAGTCAGGGCCTTGGAGCCGGCGTGCTGTCGCAGCTCCACCCGGATGTCATCACGGAAGGACTGGACCATCATTTCGGCTTCCTTCAGGATGCGGTGTCCCTCCGGAGAGTAGCTTCCGGCCCACGACTGGAAGTCCGTGGACTTCGCATTGGCTCGCGCGGCTTCGGCAGTCGCCGCCAGGTCTGCACGCAAGCCGCGCATGTTGCTGCGGATGTCGTCTCGGAGATTGTCGGCCAAGCGCCGCACGGAGGCGGAGATGTTGTCCTCGACGTCGGCCAGTTCCTGCCGTCGGCTGTTGAGTTCGGCCAGTCCGGCCGCGGTGATGGAGTAGTTGGTCCGGCGCCCGTCGCTGCTGGTGGCTACGAGTCCTTCTTCCTCGAGTTTGCCAAGGCGCGGATAGATGGTTCCGGCACTGGGCGAGTAGGTCCCGCCGAAGCGTTCGCCGAGGGCCTTGATGAGCTCGTAGCCGTGCTTGGGGCCTGATTCCAGGAGCGCCAGCAGGTAAAGCCGGAGGGCTCCGTGGGCAAAGACGGGCGGCATCAGGCTTCCTCTTCTCCGGGTGCTGAGTGCGTTGTTCCGGGGGCTGGCGCACTGCCATGGATGATGGAGGTCTTTCCGGACACGGAATTGGTGCGTGCCACCATGAGCCGCTCGTCAGGGCCAACGATGGTCTGGACCCTTCCACCTGACTGGGCATAGAGCTGGTCATCGATCATCACGGTGCCACTTGCCGTCTTGGCCACGATGTCCACGCCCACGTCATGCGGAAGGCGGACAGTAAGGTCCCCTGAAATGGAGTTGGCTCCGAAATCCTGGGTGTAGCCGTGAAGGTCGAAGCTGAGGTCGCCGCTGACAGTATTGGCCCGGATGTTCTTGAAACGGCCCGAAGCCGTGACTTCGCCCGAGACGCTCTTGGCGGTCATGACGCCGTCGTGGTTTCGGGCGATGACTTCGCCGCTCACGGTGTTGACGTGAAGCTCGCCCCGCGTGCCGTCCGCGAGGACTGACCCGGACACTGTGTTGAGGCGGATATGGCCGGTGACTCCCGACACCATGCCGTCGCCGCCCACGGTTCCTGCTTCGACGTCGACGCCGGCTGGCAGTGCGATGCTAATGACGATCGTGTTGGTGCTGGTGTTGTTGACGGTCCCCATCAGGTTGCGGAACCAGCCCTGGGGGCCGTGCAACTGGTGGCGGACCTCGAGCCGGCCGTCAATGAGGCTGACGCTCAGCGGATCGCCGTCGATCTCCGAGACTTCGATCCTGGTGATCGCCTCGTCGTGCGTGACGACGTCGAAGCGACCCTTGACGATCCCCAGCTTGAGTGAGCGGACGCCGTCGACGTCGATGGTCTGCGGACCGGTAACGGTCCAGTTCTCTTCTGACATGGCCCCTCCATTGCTGCGCTACCATTGTCGCGATATATCGCGTTGATGAATTCACGATATATCGCGATATCGCGCTTGGCAATGGGTCCCGAAAGCGAGAGGGGTGCCTCGGGCCCTGGCTATTCCGGCTGGGCGATCCTCAACCACTGGAACCAGCCGCGGTGCAACACGAGCCAGGCCATGAGCCCGTAGCCCGCTTGGCCCGGGGTGCCGCCATTCGCAGCGAGGTCGGTGCGCCACTGTTCGTGGTTGAGTAACGGCGAGAACGTGTCGACGTAGTGGTGGTTGCGGCGGGTGGTGACGTCCGCAAATGCGGCATTGAGTTCCGCGATCCGGCGGTTCTTGGCCGGGTCCAGCGTGGGGGGTGGACCGACGACGAATACTTCGATGTTGCTTTGGGACGCCCCGTCGAGGATATTGGCAAGATTCAGGCGGCTGCGTGCCGTGGAGACACCGAATTCGATGTCGCGGCCGGACAAACCGATCACGAGGCGGTTTTCGTGGACGTTGCTGAAGCGTCTCCCGGCTTCGTCGAGCCAGCGCGCCGCAAGGCCCTCCGTGCCCTCCATGGGGCAGGGAAGCGAGTAGCTCTCCACGGGAACGGAGTCCTGGGGAGTCCGCGCAAGAACCCTTCCGAGCCAGCCCAAGGCCCTGGGGTCACCGAGCCCGGCGAGTAGTTCATCACCAACAGCTGCGATGCGCAGCTTCCTGTCTTCCACGGTTACCTCTTCACCAAACGTTGCGGTCCTTGCACTGTGCCCGGCCGGGCGGCTGGATCACCGGGCACTTGTTCCATTAAACAGAACCGCCCGGCTGGAAGCGGGTATTGAACCTCCAGCCGGGCGGCCTTCTCTTTTGAGGGTTACTTGCGTTCGAATGCCTGCTTGAGCAACGTGGCCTGTTCAGCGCTGTGGCGCTTCATCGAACCGGCTGCCGTAGAGGCCGATGCCGGACGCGAAACGAGCCGGACCTTGCGGTCCAGTGCCTGCGGCAGGTTCAAGCCGATGAACGGCCACGGACCCTGGTTGGCGGGTTCGTCCTGCGCCCAGACGATGTCGGCGTTCGGGTACTTGGCCAGTTCCGCCTCGAGCTGGGCCTGGGGCAGCGGGTACAGCTGCTCCAGGCGGATGATCGCAGTCGACGTGTCGCCGGTCTTCTGCCGGTTCGCCAGAAGATCGTAGTACAGGCGGCCGGAAACCAGGATCACGCGGTCAACGCTCTGTGCCTGAAGGGGCTCGTGTTCGCCGATGACCGGCTTGAAGCCGCCCGTGGTGAAGTCCTCCACCGCTGAAGCCGCACCCTTGAGGCGCAAAAGCTGCTTCGGAGTGAAGATGATAAGCGGCTTGCGCGGACGGCTGTAAGCCTGCCGGCGCAACAAGTGGAAGTGCGAGGCAGCCGTGGTGGGGTTCGCCACGATCATGTTGTCCTCGGCACAAAGCTGCAGGAAGCGCTCGATGCGTGCGGACGAGTGGTCCGGTCCCTGGCCTTCGTACCCGTGGGGCAGCATGAGCACGAGCGAGGAACGCTGGCCCCACTTCTGCTCGGCCGAGGAGATGAATTCGTCGATGATGGTCTGTGCACCGTTGACGAAGTCACCGAACTGGGCCTCCCACAGCACCAAGGCGTCCGGGCGTTCCACGGAGTAGCCGTACTCGAAGCCCATGGCCGCGTATTCGGACAACAAGGAGTCGTAGATCCACAGCTTGGCCTGATCGTCGCTCAGGTTGCCCAGCGGCATCCACTCGCTGCCGTTGGCGCGGTCGTGGAACACAGCGTGACGCTGAACGAACGTGCCGCGGCGGGAGTCCTGGCCGGCGAGGCGGACGGGGACGCCCTCCATGACGAGCGAACCAAAGGCCGCGATCTCGCCGAAGCCCCAGTCGATGCCGCCTTCGCGGGACATCTGCTCACGCTTCTCCAGGAGCTGCTTGAGCTTGGAGTGGACCGTGAAGCCTTCCGGAATATCGAGGTGCGCCTGGCCGATCCGCTGCAGCATTTCGGCTGAAATGGCGGTGGTGGCCGGCGCGTTGGTGCCGAAGTCCGCCTGCTGGGCGATGGGACGCTCGATGTCCGACACCGCGGCGGAATCCGCGGTGATGATCGGGATGGGCGAAGTCTGTGCAGCATGTGTCTCCGCGAAGACGCGCTCAAGGCGTTCCTGGTAGTCGCGCAGCAACTGTTCGGCTTCGTCCTCGGTGATGTCGCCACGGCCGATGAGGGATTCCGTGTAGAGCTTGCGGACGGAGCGCTTGGCTTCGATGAGGTTGTACATGAGCGGCTGCGTCATCGAGGGGTCGTCGCCCTCGTTGTGTCCACGGCGGCGGTAGCACACCATGTCCACAATGACGTCCTTGTGGAAGCGCTGGCGGAACTCGTAGGCCAACTGCGCGATGCGCACCACGGCCTCGGGGTCGTCGCCGTTCACGTGGAAGACCGGAGCCTGGATCATCTTGGCCACGTCGGTGGAGTACGTCGAAGAGCGCGACGACGACGGTGCGGTGGTGAAGCCGACCTGGTTGTTCACGATGATGTGGATGGTTCCACCGGTGCGGTAACCGCGGAGCTGGGACAAGTTGAGCGTTTCCGCGACAACGCCCTGGCCGGCAAACGCGGCGTCGCCGTGGACCATGATGGGCAGCACGGGGAACGCCTCGCCCTGGTCCAGCCGGTCCTGCTTGGCCCGGACAATGCCTTCAAGCACGGAGTCAACCGCTTCGAGGTGGGACGGGTTGGCGGCGAGGTAGACCTTGGTCTCATTGCCGTTGTCCGACGTGAACGTGCCCTCGGTGCCGAGGTGGTACTTGACGTCGCCCGAGCCCTGCACCGAGCGGGGGTCCTGGGTGCCTTCGAACTCGCGGAACACCTGGGCGTACGTCTTGCCCGCGATGTTGGTGAGCACGTTGAGGCGCCCACGGTGGGCCATGCCGATCGCGACTTCGTCGAGTCCGTCGTCGGCGGCGTCGGAAATGATGGTGTCCAGCAGCGGAATCAGGGATTCCCCGCCTTCGAGGGAGAATCGCTTCTGGCCCACGAACTTGGTCTGCAGGAAGGTTTCGAAGGCCTCTGCTGCGTTGAGCTTGGATACGATGCGCAGTTGCTCTTCGCGGCTCGGCTTGGAGTACGGGTGCTCCACCTGGTCCTGGAACCACTTGCGTTCTTCGGGCTCCTGGATGTGCATGTACTCAATGCCCGTAGTGCGGCAGTAAGCGTCGCGGAGGACGCCCAGGATGTCGCGGAACTTGAGCATCGGCTTGCCGCCGAATCCGCCGGTGGGCCACTCGCGGTCCAGGTCCCACAGGGTGAGGCCATAGGTCAGCACGTCGAGGTCCGGGTGCTTGCGCTGGACGTATTCGAGGGGGTTCGTATCTGCCATGAGGTGGCCGCGGACCCGGTAGGAGTGGATCAACTGCTGGATCCGGGCAACCTTGTTGATTTCGTCAGCGGGGTCGACCTGGAGGTCGGGGCTCCAACGGACGGGCTCGTAGGGAATGCGCAGCGCTTCGAAGATCTCGTCGTAGAAGTTCTGGGCACCGAGGAGGAGCTGGTGGACGAGCTTGAGGAACTCGCCGCTTCCGGCACCCTGGATGACGCGGTGGTCGTACGTGGACGTCAGCGTGAGGATCTTGCTGATGGCGTTCTGGGCGATGATCTTCTCGCTCGCGCCTTGCCACTCGGCCGGGTAGTCGAGGGCTCCGACGCCGATGATGGCGGCCTGGCCCTTCGAGAGCCGGGGCACGGAGTGCACGGTGCCGATGCCGCCCGGGTTTGTCAGGGACACGGTGGTGCCGGCGTGGTCGTCCGCCGTGAGCTTGCCGTTGCGCGCGCGCTTGATGAGGTCTTCGTAGGTGTGCCAGAACTCCGCGAAGTTCATCGTTTCCGCCTTCTTGATGTTGGGAACCATCAGGAGGCGCGTGCCATCGGGCTTGGGCATGTCAATGGCGATGCCGAAGTTGACGTGCGCGGGCTGCACGGCAACGGGCTTGCCATCCACTTCGTCGTAGTACACGTTCATCGACGGGAACTGGGACAGTGCGCGGACCACTGCGTAGCCGATGAGGTGGGTGAAGGAAACCTTGCCGCCACGGGCACGGGCAAGGTTGGAATTGATGACAACGCGGTTGTCGATCAGGAGTTTGGCAGGAACGGCCCTGACGCTCGTGGCGGTAGGAACCTCAAGGCTCATGACCATGTTGGACGCAATGGCCTTGGCCGGACCACGGAGGACGGAGACGACGTCCTCTTCCGGCGGGGTGGGAGCTTTGGTGCTCTTGGGAAGCTGTGCCGGAATCGGCTGGGACTGGCTGCCGTCGGATGGCTTCTGCGCGCCGTCCTTGGCGACAGTGGCCGGTGCCTTCTTGACCGGTGCCGCGGGAGCAGCCGGAACAGGTGCGGGGGCGGCGGGGGGAGCTGCCGGGGCAACCACGGGCGCGACCGGCGTCATTGCCGTTGCGGCGGCCTGTGCCACGACAGGAATTTCGCGAGTGGGAGGGTTGGCAGGGGCTGCTGATGTTCCGTTGGAAGAAGTGCCGTCAGCGGTATCGAAGGACTCGAAAAGCGGCCACCACTTGGCGTCGACCGAATTCTTGTCCTGTTGGTACCGCTCGTACAGTTCGTCAACGAGCCACTCGTTTCCGCCAAATTCCTCGGGTAGACGGTGGCTTGGCTGCTCTGGCACTTGAAATACGCCTCTTCCATGAGTGTTGATTTCCAGCTGGCCCGGGGAACTGCAGGGGGGTGCAAGGCGAGCCAGGGTCCGGGTCCCGCGAACTCAGACCCTAGCCAGTCTAGTGACGAGCGGCGGCTATCTGCCAATAGTGGTGACCTAAATCATGCTGAAGGCGGGATGGCCCGGCTTTTGCGTCCGGAGGGGGGTCTTCTTTCCCGGGATTTTCCGGTCGTTTGCTGCGTCGCAGAGCCCGGCTTAGGCCGGTGAAGTCGCGTGAAGCTGCGTCTCGGCCGGACTGTAGACTTGAATTCTTATGGACAGTAATTCTAGGTGCCGGCCTGGGAGCTGCAGGGGAAGCCGTTCGGCAATCTCCGCGCAGCGCACCCGCCGAGCCGGCAATACCCGTACACATGCCCATCGCACTCCGGATCTCCTGGCCGGCCGGTCGGCGGATCGCTCATCCGCTGCGTCCGACCAACCCCCGCCGGGCCAACCAGCCTGTAGCCCTCCTGGTGCCCTGCTCCTGCCCTCCGCACGATCCGGCGGCCTCTAATGGAGTGGCTTTTCCTTCTCGCCGGCGTGCTCCTGATTCTGGGCACCGGCTTCTTCGTAGCCGTCGAGTTCTCACTCGTGGCACTCGACCAGTCAACGGTCCAAAGAGCGGTCGACGGCGGCGACCACGCCGCCGAGGCGTTGCTCAGATGCCTCAGATCCCTTTCTACCCAGCTCTCGAGCTGCCAATTGGGGATCACCCTCACCACCTTGCTGACCGGCTTCGTCATGGAGCCATCGGTCGGCTCCCTCTTGCACGGACCGCTTCTTTGGGCCGGGCTGCCTGAGGCTGCTGCCCAGTCCTTGTCGCTCATCCTGGCCATGGCCTTCGCTACCGGCTTGTCGATGCTGATCGGCGAACTCGTTCCCAAGAACATGGCCCTGGCCTTGGCATTTCCGCTCGGCCGGGCGCTGGCCCGCCCGCAACTGATGTTCACGGCCGTGTTCAAGCCCGCAATCATTGTGCTCAATGGCTTCTCGAACAAGGTGCTCAACCTTGTGGGACTCGAGGCCAAGGAGGAGATCTCTGGCGCGCGCTCGCCTTCTGAACTGGCCTCCCTGGTGCGCCGTTCGGCAGAGCTGGGAACCCTCGACGCCGGGACGGCCAACTTTGTTGCCCGGACCCTGAATTTCTCGGCGCGTACGGCGGCCGACGTCATGACCCCGCGCATCCGCATGGAAACCATCGACGCCGACCAGCCCGTGTCGGACATCATCGAAGCGGCCCGGCGGACCGGGTATTCGCGCTTCCCGGTCATCGGCGAATCGGCCGATGACATCCGGGGCGTGGTGCACATCAAGAAAGCCGTGTCAGTCCCGTCGGAACGCCGGAGCCGGCTGGAGGCCGGAGCCATCATGTCCGAAGTCCTGAGCGTTCCCGAGACCATCCATCTTGACGCCCTGCTTTTGGAACTCCGCGAGGGCAACCTGCAACTCGCCGTCGTGCTTGACGAGTACGGCGGAACTGCGGGGATCGCCACCCTTGAGGACCTGGTGGAGGAAATCGTCGGCGAGGTGGCGGATGAGCACGACAGGGTCCGGCCCGGATTGCTGCAGAGCGCCTCGGGGGATTGGTATTTTCCCGGACTATTGCGTCCGGACGAGGTCAGTGAACAGATCCCGGGCCTCACGGTTCCCGACGACCCCGCCTACGAAACCGTGGGTGGCTACGTCATGAGCCAACTTGGCCGGATCGCGATGGTCGGCGACGTCGTCGAGGCCGGCGGCGGCACGCTGGCCGTCACCCGGATGGACGGCCGCCGGATCGACCGCATATGTTTCCACCCCACGGCGCCCGACACTGACGGTGACGCCGACGACGAAGGCACCGGCGAAATTGGCACAGCGGAGAGCGATTCGGGCGGATGGCAAAGCAGGAAGCAGGCCAGCAAGCGGTTGAGCAAGGGGTCCGGCGGTTCTGCAGGCGATGCGGTTGGCAACCCTGTGGCCAAAACCAGCCGTAAAGGACGTGCCGCATGAGCGACTGGGCAGGAATCCTGTGGCTCGTGGTGCTGTTGATCGGCAACGCCTTCTTTGTCGGCGCCGAGTTTGCCGTAATGTCTGCGCGCCGCAGCCAGATCGAGCCTTTGGCCCAACGCGGGTCAAAGCGCGCGCAGACCACCCTGTATGCGATGGAACACGTCTCGCTGATGCTGGCGTGTGCCCAGCTTGGCATCACGGTGTGTTCTTTGCTGATTCTCCTCGTGGCGGAGCCTGCCATCCACCATTTGCTGGGGGCGCCGCTGGAGTCCGTGGGCGTCCCGGTTGAATTGGCGGACGTCATCGCGTTTGCGGTTGCCTTGCTCGCGGTCACCTTCCTGCATGTCACCTTTGGCGAGATGGTCCCCAAGAACATCTCTGTTTCGGTCGCAGACAAGGCGGCTTTGCTTCTGGCGCCGCCGTTGGTCCACGTGGCCCGCTTCGTGAAGCCCGTCATCTGGACGCTGAACTGGCTGGCCAACCGCATCCTTCGCTTGATGAAGATCGAGCCCAAGGACGAGGTGACCTCCTCCTTTACCCTCGAGGAAGTGCAGTCCATCGTGCAGGAATCGACCCGTCACGGGCTGGTGGACGACGACGCCGGCCTGCTGAGCGGCGCTTTGGAGTTTTCCGAGCACACCGCTGCGCACATCATGGTGCCGCTGGACAAACTCGTCACGCTCAAGCCTGGCTCGACGCCGCGGCAACTCGAGAAAGCGGTCAGCCGCACCGGTTTCTCACGCTTCCCCGTGTTGGACGACGACGGTGAGCTGACCGGTTACCTTCACATCAAGGATGTGCTTTCCATTCCCGAGGAAGGGCGCCGCTATCCGATCGCGGAAAGCCGGATCCGGTCCCTCGTGAACCTCGCACCGGAGGACGAGATTGAAGATGCGATGGCCGTGATGCAGCGGACCGGCTCGCACCTGGGTCGCGTGGTGGGGACGGGCGGTGCGACTCTGGGGGTGTTGTTCCTGGAAGACGTCATCGAACAGCTTGTGGGCGAGATCCGCGACGCCACCCAGGCCAGGGGAATCCGACGGCTGGGCGGAACGGAATCAGCGTAACCTCCTGCTGGCCTCCAACGGGGCCGGCAGGAGCCGCCCAAAATTCTAAATAGGAATCATTCCCATTTGCGGGTACACTTATGGAGTCCCCTGTTGTGCTTGATTCGGTAGATCCGAGGTTTTCCGTGCGTCGTGCCGCCGCCCGCCTTTCCCTTGCCGCCCGCCTTTCGCTTGCCGCTTCCGCGGGCCTGGCAGTCCTGCTTTCCGCATGCGCGGCACCCGCCGCGACGGCGCCGTCGTCGTCCTCCGGGGTGATCGACGTGGTGGCCTCCACCAGCGTGTACGGCGACATCGCCAAGAGCGTCGGCGGTGACAAAGTGTCAGTCGCCTCCATCATCAGCAAGACCAGCCAGGATCCGCACTCCTACGAGGCAAGCACCCAGGACAAGCTGGCCGTCTCCAAGGCCCAATTGTTGATCGACAACGGCGCGGGCTACGACGACTTCTTCAGCAAGCTGGCCGATGACACCAAGGTCGCGGCGGACAAGACCCTTACCGCCGTCAACGTCTCCGGGCTCCTTCCCGCGGCCACGGCCGGCACATCTCCCTCAGCGGTGCCGGAAGGGTTCAACGAGCACGTCTGGTACAACTTCGACGCGATGGCGAAAGTGGCCGATGCTATCGCTGCGAAGCTCGGAAGCCTGAACCCCGCCGATGCCAAGACCTTCACCGCCAATGCAGACAAGTTCAAGTCCTCGCTGACCGGCCTCAGCGCCAAAGTCGCAACGATCAAGGCTTCCAAGGGTTCCGCTCCGGTAGCGGTTACAGAGCCCGTACCGGGGTATTTGCTTGAGGCTGCGGGCTTGGAGAACAAGACGCCCGAGGAATTCAGCCATGCCATTGAGGTCGGCTCGGACGTTCCGCCGGCAGCAGTCAAGGAAGCGAGCGATCTGATTGCCTCGAAGTCGGTTCGCTTCCTCGCGTACAACGAGCAGACCGCCAGTGCTGAGACGGAAAAGCTGAAGGCCGCGGCAACTGCTGCCGGCGTCCCGGTGATCGGTTTTACCGAGACACTTCCCGAGGGCAAGGACTACGTTGCCTGGATGACGGACAATGTGGGCAACGTTGCTGCTGCCCTGAACAAGTAAAGGCCTATGCAGATACGAACAGACGGGCCCCGCAATCGTCCTAAGATATACAGGGCGGCTGCGGGGCCCTCCCTGTTCATCCAAGTGCAGGCCGGCAGCGACATCTCTTCGCGAACCCCATGGATCGAGGATTCTTTTTGACACCGGTAGTGAGCCTTCGTGGCGCGGGCCTCCAGTTTGGCCAACGGGCCCTCTGGAAGGACCTCGACGTGGACATCCGGGCGGGTGAGTTCTTCGCTGTGCTCGGCCCCAACGGCAGCGGCAAGACCAGCTTCCTCAAAGTCCTCCTCGGTTTGCAGCAGCTTCACTCGGGGACGGTGACCGTGGCCGGACAGGCCGTGGAACGTGGCAGCCGGAAAATCGGCTATATCCCGCAGCAGAAGTCCTTTGCGCCGGATACGCCCTTGCGCGCCAGGGACCTCGTGGCCCTCGGCGTCGACGGCCACCGTTGGGGCCTGCGGATCAAGGCCAAGGCCGTCAATGAGCGCGTCGACGCCCTCCTGGACTTGGTGGGGGCGAGTGACTACGCCCGCGTACCGCTTGGCCAATTGTCCGGTGGCGAGCAACAGAGGCTCCGGGTTGCACAAGCCCTTGCCGCGGAGCCTGAACTCCTGCTCTGCGACGAACCGCTGCTGTCTTTGGACCTGCACCACCAGCAGGCCGTAAGTGCCCTCATCAACCAGCAATGCCACGAGCGGAACAGCGCCGTGGTGTTCGTGACGCACGAGATCAACCCGGTCATCGACTACGTAGACCGCGTCCTCTACCTTGCCGGCGGCAGGTTCCGCGTGGGAACACCGGAAGAGGTCATGACCACCGAGGTCCTGTCCGAGCTGTACAACAGCCGCGTTGAGGTCATCCGCGCGAACGGCAGGATCGTCGTCGTCGGCCTTCCGGACGCGACGACGCATTACCACGATGACGCCCACGCCGGTGTGGAGGAAGGTCACTAAATGGATCTCGGAAGCATCCTGCACACCATCTTCAACTTTGAAAACTATGGCGAACTGCTGGCCCTGGTCCAGAATTCCATCTGGGCCGGTGCGGTCCTTGGCCTGCTCGGCGGGCTCATAGGCACTTTTGTCATGAAGCGGGACCTCGCCTTCGCGGTGCACGGCATTTCGGAGTTGTCCTTCGCCGGTGCCTCCTTTGCCCTGCTTATCGGGGCGGACATCATTTTCGGTTCGCTCGCGGGATCCGTTGCGGCTGCGCTGCTTCTGGGACTCATGGGCGTCCGGGCGCGGGACAAGAACTCGATCATTGGCGTCATCATGCCGTTCGGGCTAGGCCTGGGCATCTTGTTCCTGGCCCTCTACCAAGGCCGGGCGGCCAACAAGTTCGGGCTACTGACCGGCCAGATCGTCTCAGTGGACACTGTCCAGCTCCAGGTCCTGGCAGGCACGGCCGTGGTGGTCATGCTCGCGCTGGCCGCAATATGGCGCCCACTCAGCTTTGCGAGCGTGGACCCTGAGATGGCGGAAGCCAGGGGAGTTCCTGTCCGTGGTCTGGCGATTGCCTTCATGGTGCTGCTCGGCGTCAGCGTTGCCTTGTCCATCCAGATAGTCGGCGCGCTTCTGGTGCTGGCCTTGCTGATCACGCCCGCTGCCGCTGCCCTGCGGGTCACCACTTCGCCGCGGCTCGTGGTCTTGTTGAGCGTGGTCTTTGCGATCACGGCCACTGTGGGCGGCATCCTCCTGGCGCTCGGCAGCAGGATTCCCATCAGCCCGTATGTCACCACGTTGTCGTTCCTGATCTATGCGGTGTGCCGGGTCATCGGCAACGTGCGCGCCAAACGGGGGATCAACGGCCGGATCGTCCGTCCCCACGCTGCCGTGGGCCAGGCAGTGGAAGACCAGGCGGTAGCCGGCTAGAGCAGGCCCGCGGCCTTCTTGGCAGTGCACTCGGGGCAGAGCCCGAAAATCTCCACCGTGTGCGCCACTTCGGTGTAGCCGTTCTCGGCAGCCACCCGGGCTGCCCACGTCTCCACCGCCGGAGCTTCCACTTCGACGGCCTTGCCGCAATTGCGGCACAGCAAATGGTGGTGATGGCCTGTGACCGCGCAGCGGCGGTAGACGGCTTCGCCATCGGCATTTCTCAGGACATCGATCAGGCCGTCGTCGGCAAGTGACTGCAGGATGCGGTAGGCCGTGGCCAGGGACACCGAGACGCCTTGGTTCTGGAGGAGCCGGTACAGTTCCTGGGTGCTCACGAAATCGTCGAGTTCGTCCAGGGCGGCGCTGACGGCCAGGCGTTGCTTGGTGACGCGCTGCTCTTTGACGGCGGGATCCTTGGCGGCCGGAAGCGGCTCGGCTGAGGGCCCGGACGTGGCGGCATGGGCGCCCTGTGACATTCGTGGACTCATTTCGATGTGGATGTTCGCAAACACCAACGTTACCAGCCGGCCACGCTTGGACGCCGGTTCGTGGACACCATCGGAGGCCCGCCCCTAGGCTGGCTCCATGAAGCTCACCAAGTTCACCCACGCTTGTGTCCGCCTGCAAAAGGACAGCCAGGTCCTTGTGATCGACCCCGGGACTTTTTCCGAGTCCGAGGAAGCCCTTGCGGGCGCCCACGCGGTGCTGATCACCCATGAGCACGCCGACCACGTGGACGTGGACGCCGTCGTCGGAGCCCTCAAGGGAAACCCAGGGCTGCAGGTGCACGCACCCTCCGGTGTCGCGTCCCAACTTGCCGAGAAGGCGGGCGACGACGGCGAGCGTGTACACGCCGTCGAACCCGGCACCTCTTTTGAAACCGGGGGCTTCGCGATCCGTTCCTTCGGAGGGCAGCATGCCCTCATCCACCCGCAGATTCCGGTGGTGGCCAACATCGGCTACCTCGTGGACGAAAATGTCTTCCACCCCGGGGACTCATTCGTCGTCCCCGATGGCATCGACGTGCAAACCCTGCTGGTGCCCATCCACGCGCCGTGGTCAAAGGTGGGCGAAGTGGTTGACTTCGTGATCGCGGTCCGCGCACCCCAGGCCTACCCGGTCCACGATGGCCTGCTCAATGAACTCGGACGCGGTTTGGTGGAAGGCCACGTAACCCGGATCGGTGCGAAGTACGGTACCCGCTATGCGAGGTTGTCGCCGCTCGAGTCCGTGGAGGTCTAGCTCAGTCTGCGCCGCCTACATGCTGCCTGGCCACGTACCCGTCTCGAAGAAGTCGGCCAGTACGGCCTCGTATGGGGCGGGATCCAGGCCGCGCTCAGCGAGCCAGTCCGGATTGTAGTAGCTGCCCGCGTAGCGATCACCGGCGTCGCACATGAGTGACACGATGCTGCCGCGCTTTCCCTGGGCCACCATCTCGGCAATCAGTTGGCAAACACCCCACAGGTTGGTTCCCGTGGAGGGCCCGGCGTGCAGCCCGGCCAGCCTGCGCAGGTGCCGCATGGCGGCCACAGAAGCGGCATCGGGGACCTGGATCATGGTGTCGATGACGTCCGGGACGAAGCTGGGTTCCATGCGCGGCCGTCCGATGCCTTCGATCCTGGATGGCATTCCCGTCGAGTAGTCCGAGACGCCGTCGCGCCAGCCGGGGTAGAACGCGGAATTTTCAGGATCGACCACGGCCAGCCGCGTTGAGTGGCAGTGGTACCGCAGGTACCGGCCGATCGTGGCGCTGGTGCCGCCGGTGCCGGCGCCCACCACGATCCACTCGGGCACCGGATGTTCTTCGAGGGCGAGTTGCTCGAAAATCGATTCCGCAATGTTGTTGTTGCCGCGCCAGTCGGTGGCGCGCTCAGCAAAGGTGAATTGGTCCATGTAGTAACCGCCGGACGTCCGGGCAACCTCCTCGGCCATTGCGTAGACCTCAGAGGCGTGATCCACGAGGAGGCAGGCGCCGCCGAACTCTTCGATGAGGGCGATCTTTTCCGGGCTGGTGGTCCGGGTCATCACGGCGATGAACGGAAGTCCGATCAGCCTGGCGAAGTACGCCTCGGACACGGCGGTACTCCCGCTGGAAGCCTCCACGATGGTGGTCCCTTCCGTGATCCATCCATTGACCAGGCCGTAGAGGAAAAGCGAGCGGGCCAAGCGATGCTTGAGGCTGCCCGAACGGTGCGTGGACTCGTCCTTGAGGTAGAGCTGGACACCCCAGTGTTCGGGGAGCGGCACTGCGTAGAGGTGCGTATCCGCCGAGCGGTTGTTCTCGGCTTCGATTCGTCGGATTGCCTCGCTGGCCCATGCCCGGTCCTGGTTGCGTAGAGTGCTCACCGATCCAGCCTACCGGCGGAGGCTGCCGCCCAAGGATAGGCTGGTAGCCGGTCGGCAGCTGCACGGCGGCAGCGTCGCAATCGTTTGGTAGACACAGCAAAACAAAGGAGATTTGATGGCCACGATCATTGACGCAGCCGCACTCAAGGACCGCATGGATGCGGGCAAGCGGACTGTGTTGCTCGACGTCCGGTGGGTGTTGGGCGATCCGCACGGCCATTCGCACTTCCGCCAAGCCCACATTCCTGGCGCGGTCTATGTGGACCTCCATCACGAACTCGCCGATCCCACGGCCGAGGGCCAGGGGAGGCATCCGTTGCCGTCCACCGCTGCTTTGCAGCGGAGCGCCCGTGCCTGGGGGATCAACGACGGCGATACCGTGGTTGCCTACGACGACAGCGGCAGCACTGCCGCGGCACGGTTGTGGTGGCTGCTGCGGGACGCCGGTTTCCATTCCGTCTTCCTGCTCGACGGTGGACTGGGTGCCTGGCGCGCCGCAGGCCACCCGCTGGCGCAGGACGAGCAACCGCCGGTTCCGGGCGACGTCGTGCTTGGACACGGCCACATGGATGCCATCAGCATGGAGGACGCGGCTGACTGGCACAGCCGTGGAATCCTTCTCGATGCCCGGGCGGGGGAGCGCTACCGGGGCGAAATCGAACCCATTGATCCCCGCGCGGGACACATTCCCGGCGCGCTGAGCGCCCCCACCAGCGGAAACCTCGGACCGGACGGCACGTTCCTCCGCGCAGCGCAGCTCCGCAATAGATTTGCTGCCCTGGGCATCGACGAAGGCAGCAAGGTAGCGGTTTATTGCGGCTCCGGGGTGACGGCAGCCCACGAAATCGCCGCCCTCGAAATCGCCGGATTCAGGGCAGCCCTCTTCCCGGGCTCCTTTTCGCAATGGTCCTCGCTCGACGCCAACCCGGTTGTCACCGGTGCAGCGCCGCTAGGCACTCCGGGCCCATGAGTCATGGGTCCGGTGACGCCGGAGGGGTACGGCAGCGCGGAGTGGCAGAAAAACCGCACGCAGGGGTAGCGTCGAGGCATGACTCCCGGACGCCCCGTTCCTCCGCCCCTTGGCAAGCCTCTCGTCGTGAGTGACGAGACCGCGGAGGCCAGCCCCGCTCCACCCGTGGCCGCGAAAGGCATGCCGACCCTGGCGGCCGCATACGGCGCCACTTCCGCGGAAAGCGGTCTTGTCCCGCTGACAGTGGCCCGCCGCGTTCCCAAGGAAGACGACGTCGAAATCGAGATCGACTTCTGCGGTCTTTGCCACTCCGATGTCCACGCGACGCGGGGCGAATGGGGTGCCCAGAGCTATCCGCTCGTCCCAGGCCACGAAATCGTGGGCCGGGTCCGTCGGGTGGGCTCCGCCGTCGACGACTTCGTGCCCGGAGACCTGGTGGGCGTCGGTTGCTTGGTGGACTCCTGCCGCGAGTGCGATAGCTGCCTCGAAGGCTTGGAGCAGTATTGCGAACGCGGAAACGTCGGCACCTATGGGGTGAAGGATTCCCGGAACGGCGGCGCCATCACCCAAGGCGGTTACTCCACTTCCGTGGTGGTTGACCGCCGCTTCGTGTTGCGCGTTCCCGAGGGCCTTGACCCGGCCGCGGCGGCGCCCTTGCTGTGCGCGGGCATCACCACCTACTCGCCGCTTCGCTACTTCGACGTCGAGGAGGGGGACGTGGTGGGCGTCGTCGGACTTGGCGGACTCGGCCACATGGCGGTCAAGATCGCGAAGGCCATGGGGGCGCAGGTGGTGGTCTTCACCACCTCGGATGCCAAGGTCGAGGCGGCAATAGAGCTCGGTGCGGACGACGTGATCCTCTCGAAGGACCCCGAAGCCATGGAAGGCGCCGACCGCACTATCGACGTCATTATCGACACCGTCGCGGCGCCCCATGACCTGAACCCGTACTTCCGGACCTTGCGGCTGAACGGCGCCCTCTTCCAGTTGGGGCTGCCTCCCACCGACATGCCTCCGGTCAGTCCTGGCGCGCTGATCCGGCGGCGGCTCTCCTATGCAGGCTCGTTGATCGGCGGCATTGCCGAGACCCAGGAAATGCTGGATTTCTGCGCTGAGCACGGCGTCGTCAGCGAAGTCGAAGTGGTCACCGCCCGGCAACTCAATGAAGCCTACGACCGCATGGTTGCCGGCGACGTCAAATACCGTTTCGTCCTCGATACCAAGACCCTTCAGCCCCCTTCGGAAAAGGCAGACGTATGAGCACCCTCTTCACCAAGATCATCAACGGCGAGATTCCCGGACGTTTTGTCTGGAAGGACGACGACGTGGTGGCTTTCCTGACCATCGCCCCGCTGACCGATGGCCACACCCTCGTGGTGCCGCGCGAAGAGGTGGACCGCTGGACCGACGTCCCTCCCGAGCTCCTCAACAAAGTCATGTCGGTCGCGCAGACAATCGGCAAGGCACAAGTGGAGGCGTTTGGCGCACCACGGGCGGGGCTGTCCGTGGTGGGCTTCGAAGTGGAGCACTTCCACGTGCACGTCTTCCCGGCAACGTCCCTGGCCGATTTCGACTTCGGAACCGTGGAGCACAACCCGGACCCTGCCCGGCTCGACGCGAATGCGGCAAAACTCCGCGCCGGGCTCGTCGCCGCCGGACACGGCGAGTACGTTCCAGCAGATTGAGTTGGGGCAACGCTCGCTCACCTTTGGTGGTGTTTTCCCAAACGCTCGCTCACCTTTGGCAAGGCAATGCCATATAGGTGAGCGGGCGTCTTGGGATTTGGCCATATAGGTGAGCGGGCGTCTTGGGATTTGGCCATATAGGTGAGCGGGCGTTGGTACCGCCCCGGCTACGCGGGGGCCAGCGCCTGGTTGAGAACCGCGCGGATGCGCTTTTCCGAGACCGAGTAGGCCGTGCCGAGTTCGACGGCGAAGAGGCTCACGCGCAGCTCCTCGATCATCCAGCGCACCCGTGTTAATTCAGCTCCTGCCCGTCGGCCCGGCAGCAGCGCGGAGACAGCGTCGTCGTAGTCGTCCTCCAACGCCTGAACAACGGACATATTCAGCCCGTCACGCTGGACATTGTTCGGGAGCTTTTCGAGGCGCTTCTCGATTGCGGCCAAATACCGCGGCAGCTGGCTCAGTTGGGCGTAGCCCGTCCGTGCCACAAAACCGGGGAACACGAGTTGCTCCAGTTGGCTCTTCATGTCGTTGAGCGCGCTGATCAAGGCGAGGCTCGTGCTGCCCTTGAGTTGCTTCTCGATCCGCCGTGTGCTGCCCAAGATGCGTTCGACGACGGCGGTCACCGTGAAGACGGTGTCGATCAGTTCCGCCCGGACCAGCTCGTACAGGGCGTCGAATGCCTCCTTTTCCCACGGAAGTTCGGCCGGAGTCAGCTTGTCGATGGCCGCGAGGACGCAGTCGGCAATCAAGGCACTTACCGAACCATGGGGATTCTGGCTGAACGTCAACTTCTCCGTGTTGTTCAAGTGTTCCAGGACGTAGCGGTCCGGGGCGGGAACCCGCAGCGCGAGCAGCCGGATAACGCCGCCGCGCATTGCCGGCTCCTGCTCCGCCCGGGTCTGGAACACCCGCAACGCAACGGATGTGCCCTCATCCACGAGAGCGGGAAAACCCGTGACATCGTGCCCCTTCACTGTGCGCGTCACCTGGCGTTCGATAGCTCCGAAAGTCCACGCGGTGAGCCCGGTTTGCTCTGAGAGGAAACCGGCGGCCTGCGGGGTCGAGCCGCCGCTGCCGTTTCCACTGGGGGATCCGGCACCGCCGGCATGTGCAGCGCCCTTCGGACCTTTGGTGCGCGCCGTCGTCGCGGGTGTTGCGCCGAGGGATTCGGCGATGGCACGGCGGGTAGCCGGAGCCAGCTGCTCCTGGAGAGCGGCCAGGTCCTTGCCTTCGTCGAGCACCTTGCCGCGGCTGTCCACTACCTTGAAGCTGACGCGCAGGTGCGCCGGAACGGCGTCCCAATTCCACGATCCCGGAGGAACGATGTGTCCCCGGATACGGCGCAGCACCAGCTCAAGTGAGGCCTCAAGATCGTCCGAGGCGGGAGCGAAGTCGGTTTCCAAAGCAGCAGCCGCTTGCCGGGCAACATCCGGGGCAGGCACGAAGTTCTTGCGGATGTGTTTGGGCAGCGACTTGATCAAGGCGGTGACGAGCTCCACCCGCTGGCCCGGTATCTGCCAGCGGAAAGGGGCGTCGTCGAGCTGATTAAGGAACAGCACGGGGACCTCGGCTGTGACACCATCCGACGGATTGGGCGGCGAGCCGGGAGCCACTGGATGGAACTCGTAGCTCAGGGGCAGCTCAAAGCCCTTATGCAGCCAGGTTTTCGGGTAGGCGGAATCATCCAGGGCTTCCGCGTCCTCGCTGATGAGCAGCGATTGGTCGAAGTCCAGCAACGTGGGGTCCTGCTGGCGGGCTTCCTTCCACCATTTGTCGAAGTGGCGTTCAGAGACCACGTCCTTGCCGATTCTGGCGTCGTAGAACTCGAAGAGCGTGTGGTCGTCCACGAGGATGTCCCGGCGGCGCATCCGCGTCTCGAGCTCCTCGATTTCGTGGAGCAAGGCGCGGTTGCGGTGGAAGAACTTGTGGTGGGTTTTCCAGTCGCCTTCGACGAGGGCATGCCGGATGAAGAGTTCGCGGCAGAGCTCGGGGTCGATCCTGCCGTAGTTGATGCGGCGGTTCGGGATGATGGGAACTCCGTAGAGCATCACCTTCTCGTGGGCCATAACCGAGCCCGTCCGGGTGGACCAGTGGGGTTCGCTGTAGGAGCGCTTTACGAGATCCGGTGCAACCTGCTCCGCCCACAAGGGATCGAACTTCGCCGCGACCCGGGCCCAGAGCCGGCTTGTTTCAACCAATTCCGCGGCCATAACGAAGGCGGGCGACTTCTTGAACAACGCCGAGCCCGGGAAGATGGCGAAACGGCTGCCGCGTGCTCCGGCGTATTCGCGCTTGCGTTCATCCAGCATGCCGATGTGGCTCAGCAGTCCGGAGAGCAAGCTGATGTGGATTCCCTCGTTGTTGCCTACGGGGTCGGCCTCGCGCTTGTTGTCGATGGTGATGCCCAGCGGCTTGGCGAGCTGGCGCAATTGCTGGAAGAGGTCCTGCCATTCGCGGACGCGCAGGTAGTTGATGAACTCGTTCCTGCACAGCCGGCGGAACTGCGTGGAGGAGAGCTCCTGCTGCTTTTCCTGGATGTAGTTCCACAGGTTCAGGAATCCGGTGAAGTCCGAGTTCTCATCCCTGAAGCGTGCGTGCTTCTCGGCGGCAAGCTGCTGCTTGTCCGTCGGACGCTCGCGCGGATCCTGGATCGTCAAGGCCGCCGCCAGGATCATGACTTCCTTGACGCAGCCGCGCTTTCCGGCCTCGACAATCATCCTGCCGAGCCGGGGGTCCACCGGGAGCTGGGCCAACTTCTGCCCGACGGCGGTCAGGCCGCCGCGGTTGTCGGTGCCGCCCCCGCGCGCGCTGCGGCCGTCGACGGGTGGGGGAGCGCCGCCGTCGCCCGTGCGGGCCGCGCTCAAGGCGCCGAGTTCGCGCAACAGCGTGACGCCGTCGTTGATGGCCCGGGAGTCCGGCGGCTCAACGAAGGGGAAGTTCTCCACGTCCTTGGGGCCGCGGGCAACGCCCATGGCAGTCATCTGCAGGATGACCGCGGCAAGGTTGGTCCTCAGGATCTCCGGATCAGTGAACGGGGGGCGTGACTCGAAGTCCTCCTCGGAATAGAGCCGGATGGCGATACCCTCGGACACGCGCCCGCAACGGCCGGAACGCTGGCTTGCCGATGCCTGCGACACGCGTTCAATCGGCAGCCGTTGCACCTTGGTGCGGTGCGAGTAGCGCGAGATGCGGGCCGTGCCGGTGTCGACGACGTATTTGATGCCGGGAACAGTCAAGGACGTTTCCGCGACGTTGGTAGCAAGGATGATCCGCCGCTTGCCGCCCGGGTTGAAGACCCTGTGCTGCTCCTGCAGGCTCAAGCGGGCGAACAACGGCAGCACCTCGGTGCCCGCCAGCCTGCGGTTGGCCTGGATCCGGCCGTTCAACGCCTCGGCGGCGTCGCGGATCTCGCGCTCGCCGGAGAAGAACACCAGGATGTCTCCGGGAGCCTCAAGCGCGAGCTCGTCGACGGCGTCGCACACGGCATCGAGTGGGTCGCGGTCTTCCTCGAGCTCGTCGTCGGACGCGTCCTCATCCTCGCCGGATGCACCGCCGGCCGGTTGGGACAGCGGCCGGTAGCGGATTTCCACCGGGTAGGTCCGGCCCGAGACCTCGATGATCGGCGCGGGTTCTTCCTCGCTGCCGAAATGCTTCGCGAAACGCTCGGGGTCGATGGTCGCCGAGGTGATGATGACCTTCAGGTCCGGCCTTTGCGGCAGGATCCGCTTGAGGTAGCCCAGGATGAAGTCGATGTTGAGGCTGCGCTCGTGTGCCTCGTCGATGATGATGGCGCTGTACTTACGTAGCAGCTTGTCCCGCTGGATCTCAGCCAGCAGGATGCCGTCGGTCATCAGCTTGATTTTGGTGGCCTTGCTGACTTCGCCGGTGAAACGGACCTGGAAGCCCACTTCCTGCCCGATCTCGACGCCCATCTCGAAGGCGATGCGTTCTGCGACGGTGCGCGCGGCAAGGCGGCGCGGCTGGGTGTGGCCGATCAGGCCCTTGTCGCCGAGGCCGAGTTCCAGGCACATTTTGGGGATCTGCGTGGTCTTGCCGGAACCGGTCTCGCCGGCGATGATGGTCACCTGGTTTGCGGCGATGGCCGCCATCAAGTCCTCGCGGCGCTCGGAGACGGGCAGCTCTGCGGGGTAGGAAATATGAAGTGTCATGGCTGCTGACAGTCTACTGTGGCGGCGCCTCGGCACGCAGTGCGCGCTTTCCCGCGGCCTTTTCCAATCGCCCGGCCATGGTGCGGGCGTACTCCTTGAATTCTTCAGGAGAGATGATCTCAAAGTCCATGTCCAGCGCCGCGAGGTGCGCCGCCGGCTGGGCCAAGCTGTCCCAGCCGGCGCGGAGCAGGGTTGCGCTCCCGCCGTCGTCGCTCAGGCTAGCGAGCTGCGGGCCGACGACGGCGGCCACGTCGCCGATGGGGGCGTGGAGGCGCACGACGACGTCTTAACGGTAAGGCGAGCGGGTCACGGAGCGCTGGACGTAGTCCGCGAGGTCCTCGGCAGGCAGGGGGCGCGGCACATACTTTTTCCGTTCGGCCGGAAGCGTGGCGATGCGATCGGCACGGAACGTGCGCCAGTCTTCCCGGTCCACATCCCATGCGACCACGTACCAGCGCCGCCCGGTGTCGACGAGCCGGTATGGCTCCACCAAACGCCGGCCAGCGTCACCGTCTGCCTTGACATAGTCGAAACTGAGTTGTCGCTTGTCCGCGATCGCCGCGGAGACCACAGTGAGCTGCTGGGGGTCAACCGACGCCGCGTTGCTGGGCAGTGTGGTGACCGCGGCCTTGAGCATCGCGAACTTCGGGCGGAGACGTGAGGGAAGCACCTGCTCGAGCTTGGCAAGGGCGCGGACCGATGCTTCGCCGATACCGGCCACGGGACCCGCCGCCACCGAGTTCAGTCCCAGGGCGACGGCGAGAGCTTCATTGTCGTCAAGGAGCAGCGGCGGGAGCTGGGCCCCGGCGCCCAGTTGGTAGCCGCCGGCTATCCCAGGCGAGGCGTGGATGGGATAGCCGAGGTTCCGGAGCTTGTCGATATCGCGGCGGACGGTGCGCTCCGTGACACCCATCCGCTTGGCCAATGCCGGGCCGGTCCATTCACGCCGGACCTGCAGCAAGGACAGCAATTGCAGGAGCCTTGCGGACGTTTGGATCATGGCACTGAATCTAGCCCACCATGCGGACAAAAGTCGTCCGTGTTGAGGGGCAGGCTGTCCTTAGAACGCGCGCAGTGTCCAGCACGAGTTGTCAGGCAGGTCCCTCGCCGTCCAGGGCTCGGAACGGTCGGGAAGGCGGCCGCGGCCGTCCCGAAGGACCGCTGAGATGGAAGCGGCGGCAGTGATGATGAGGATGATGAAGAGCAAGACTCCGATGAATTCCATGACTCCATCGTGTTCCTCATGCCCCCAAGAAACAGTGGCAGAAATGACCCATTTAGGCAATTTTCTGCCACACTGGATCTATGTTGAAAACGGTGGCAATCATTGTTGTTCCCAACTTCTCGATCTTCGAATTCGGGACCGCCTGCGAGGTCTTTGGCATTGACCGAGCGGACCGGGGGAGTGGCGTTCCCGGCTTTGACTTCAGGGTCTGCACCCCCGTACCGGGAGACGTGAAGATGAAGTCCGGCCTGTCGATGCATGTCGGACTGGGCCTGGAAGCTACGGCCGATGCCGACCTGGTCATCATGGCCCCGTATGGACGGGACGAGGACGTCCCGGAGCCTGTATTGGATGCGCTACGGGCGGCCCACACGCGCGGGGCTTGGGTCTTGTCGATCTGCTCCGGGGCGTACGCGCTTGCCCGTGCGGGCCTCCTTGACGGGCGCCGCTGCACCACGCACTGGCACTATTCACAGGACCTCGCCAGCAGGTACCCGCAGATTCATGTGGACGAAAATGTGCTTTACGTCCAGGACGGAACGATCATCACAAGTGCCGGCACGGCCGCCGGCATTGACGCCTGCCTCCATCTTGTCCGCGTCGAGCTTGGCGCAAACGTTGCTGCCGCCATCGCCCGCGACATGGTGGTTCCGCCGCACCGCGACGGCGGCCAGGCCCAGTTCATCGACCGGCCCATGCCCACGTGCGGCTCTGCGCCCATGGAGGCATTGCTGCGCTGGATGGTGGAAAACCTCGAGCATGACCACAGCGTCAACGAACTGGCTTCCCGGCTGCACATGTCCGCCCGGACCTTCGCCCGCCGGTTCCGGGCCGAAACAGGTGCCACACCGGCGGCGTGGCTCAATTCGCAACGGGTGCTCCGGGCACAGGAGCTCCTGGAAAGCACGGAGTTGAACATCGACGAAATTGCGCGCGAAGCAGGATTCGGACATTCCGTGCTGCTGCGGCACCACTTCGCCAAGGTCCTGGCCACGAGCCCGCAGTCTTACCGGAGGGCTTTCCGCGGCCAGTTGGCGGAAGTTGGCTAGCGGCGGAGGGTCTCGTGGCCTTCTACCTTGGCGTTCTCCACGAGGGTGTGCCATGGCCCGGTGAGCTCGGTCTCCGGGAGCGTGGCACGGTGTTGTCCGGCGCGGATTGAATACATGAACCGGTCGGCTTGCCCGGCAGCTTTCCCGGGTGCCCGGGCGGCCGCCTGTGCGCTGGCGCGACCGCGGGACGGCACTTGGTCCCAAGGGCAGGCCTCCACGATCGGCATCCAGCGCTGCTTATCTTCGGAGGTGGCGGCATCCACGGTCCAGACGCGTGTGATCGCGGCGACGCCACCGCTGCGCTGGACAGTGATTTTCATGTTCTGCGGCTTCCACTGCTCCGAAGGGTGCTGCTAGAGCTTTACCTTCACAGTTTCCCACGCCGTACGGACGGCGTCATGCTCGTGTGAGCCGGCGCCGAAGAGCTCCTCTGCCGAGGCCACTGTGGCCTTGGCGAAGCGTCCGAAGGTGCACGTGGCAGGCAATGAGCCGCTGGTCAGCGTGTTGTACCAGATCTGCCCCGGAGCCTCCCACGCATTGCCACCCAGCTCCAGGGCAAGAAGGGAGAACGCCCGGTTGGGGATGCCTGAATTGATGTGGACACCGCCGTTGTCCGCGGTGGTGCGGACGTACTTGTCCATGGAGTCCGGCTGCGGATCCTTGCCCAGAACGTCGTCGTCATACGCGGTGCCGGGTGCCCTCATGGAACGGAGCGCGGTGCCTTGGACGGCGTCGGTGAACAAGCCCTCGCCGATCAGCCAACTGGCCTCCGCAGCCGATTGCTTTTTGGCGTATTGCTCCACCAAGGCCCCGAAAACATCCGACATGGACTCGTTGAGGGCTCCGGCCTGGTTCCGGTAGGCGAGGGCTGCCGTGTATTGGGTGACGCCGTGGGCAAGCTCGTGCCCTATGACGCTGAGCGACTTCGTGAACCTCTGGAAGATCTCGCCGTCGCCGTCACCGAAGACCATTTGGCTGCCGTTCCAGAAAGCATTGTCATACAGCTCGCCATAGTGGACAGTGGCATCAAGTTTCAGCCCGGCGCCGTCGATCGAATTACGGCTGAACGCACCTGCATACAGCGCGTGGGTTTCGCCCAGTCCGTCGTACGCTTCATCGGCGGCGGGGTCGCCCGTTGCCGGACCTTTTTCCTTGCGGACGAGCTTGCCGGGCAGGGCTTCGGTGGAGCCAGCGTCGTAGATGGTCCGCTTGGGCGGGCCGGGCTTCGCCTGCCGTGCCGTCGGCACGGGGGCCGGCACGGGAAGCGCGCGGACCGCCTGGAGGTTCTTGATGTGGAGCAGGGATTCCTTGGCCGCCCGTGCGATCACCCGCAGGCGGGGCTCGTGCTGTGCCGCCAGCCTTCGCAGCATGTAGGGAGGAATGATGGAACAGATCACGGCGAACCCTTTCGTACCTGTTGGACGGGTACGAACAGCTTAGGAGTGGCTACTGACTTTTTAGCCGGGCCGGTGCGGCATGTCCGGGATCACGACGACTCGGAGGCCTCCTGCAAGCACGTCGGCAACAGTTCCTCCTCAAATTCGGGGCCCTTCAGGATCCGTTGCAGCTTGCCGAGGTCCACGATGCCATTGCCCCAGGCCAGTTCGATTTCGTAGAGGGCTTGCTTGTTGCGGCGGGCGGCTTCACATTCAGGCATCGGTGTCCACGGGTTGTGGGCAAAGGATGGTTGCGAGATGTGCTGCTGGGAGCCGCGACAGCTTCTTGGCGAGAACCGGGGCAATGGACTCGAGCTCGGGGAACGCTGCTGCGGGCTCCTGTTGAGGTGTCTGCCCTGGTCTTTTTGTTGTCTGCACAAGAACGTTGTGCTGGCAGGCGGCCAATCGTGACGCAGTTTTCCACTTTTTGTTGCCCGACTGGCAAGCGGCGAGGCTCCTCGGCAAGCGGTGAGGCAAAGAAAAACCCCGCCGGTTCCTTGAACTGGCGGGGTTTTCTGTTGTGCCCTCGATAGGATTCGAACCTACGGCCTTCTGCTCCGGAGGCAGACGCTCTATCCCCTGAGCTACGAGGGCATCCGGGGCTCCCGTCCGTTGCCGGAGGGACGTCCACGAGCTTAGCAGGTCACCGCGCCGCAATGGAAAACGGGCGGGGGCGAGCCGTCAGTAGCCCGCGAAAGCGTCCACATGGATGCGTCCGGCTCCGGCATGGCGGGCGGCGGAGCGAAGGGTGTCCACGTTTGCCGGGGACCCGGAGACGTACACGTCCCGCTCGGCCACATCGGGGATGAGCTCCCGCAGGGAGTCGCCGTCGATGCGGCTCCGCCCGGCGTCGTGCATGAACGACGGCGGCGGGGAACCGTCCGAAAGGCGGGCGATGACCCGCGCGCCCGAGGCCTCCAGGACATCTCTCCCGGCAAGTTCTGCGGCGCTGGGGGCGAGATACAGCACGACGATGTCCCGTCGCGCGGAGCTGCCGGACGCCAGCTGGGAAAGGAAAGGCGCAATCCCGATTCCGGCCGCGATGAGCAGCACGGGTTTGCCGGCGTCGGGCGGCAGGACAAAGTCGCCGCCCACCGCGGTTCCGCTGACGCACTCTCCAGGCTCAAGCGCGAGCAACGCACGCTTGGCGGCGGAGACTGGTTCCGCCGTGCCGACGCCGAATGTCATCTCGGGCGAGTCGGGCGAGCTGGTGATGCTGAAGACCCGTCGCCGCCCTTTACCGTCCGAGCGCGAGTGCGGAAGGTTGAGTTCCATGAACTGCCCCGGGAGGAAACGGACGGGCCGTCGTGGCTCAAAGCGGAACTCGGTGGTGAAGGGCGTTAGGGGGCGCGAACCCTTGAACGTCAGCATGATCCCGCCCCGCTGCCCCACGAGGAATGCGAGGAGGTTTCCGATCAGCAGAGCGAGTTCCGGCGAATTGGCCACGCCCGCCACGTTGTACGGCACAGCAAAAAACAAGGCCACGACGGCGGCCAGTACCATTTGCTGCCATCGGCGGGGAGGCAGGGTGAGGGGCTCGGTGAGCATGAAACCGACGAAAAAGAGCAGTGGCTGCTGCGCGATCGGTTGCCACAAAGCGGGTCCGAAGGACATGCCGCCGCGCAGGAGCACGGCGCACACCACCGACAGCGCCACCGCGAAGAAAGTGCAGGCCATGAGCACCTTCAGCGTCCGGTACAGCACCAACAGCACGCCGGGAACCAGGAGCCACAACATGGCCGGGGTTGCCGCCCACCACGTGGCGATGTTCAAACCGGTGAGCCCGGCGATGAAGGCGCCCGCCGCTGCGGGATTGAATATATGCCGGCCTCGGAACGCCAAGACGTATTTGGATGCCGAGGCCAAAACGCATGCCACGGCGACTCCGGCCAGGTCGAGGACCTGGACCGAAGGAATCAGCTCGGAGGGCCAGAACAGGAAGTACAACAAGAGGCCCGTGACGAGCGAGGACTCCGAGTGCGGCTGGACCTTGAAGGGCATGGCCATGAGCCGGTTGGATGCATACGTCAGGCCCAGGCACAGCACAAGATGGACAACCATTTCAGGCAGCCCGAAGCTCAACCAGCCCAGGGCGTTCAACACCATGCTGTACGCCGCGAGAACGGCAAGGACCCAAAGAATCAGCCGGTACATCGTGAAATGGCCGAGCCAGGCGTCCACTCGCGCTTTGATGGCAATCATGAGAACAGTGTCCCTTCGAAGCCGGCCGAATAGGCGGCGTGTCCGTCCGAATAGACCATGAGCCAGGAAAACTCGAATTCTCGCTCAAGTACTTTCGGATCCACCATGAAGAGCGCCGTGGCCAGCGCATCGGCTTCCATTGCGGTGGTAGCCATGGTCCATGTGGCCACCACGGTCTCCACCGGGCGCCCGGTGGCGCCGTCGAGGACATGGTGCAGCCCGTCGCCCCACGCGCGGCGGTTGGCGGCTGAAGCGCACAGCGCCCCGTCAAGGAGTTCGACGACGCCGATCGCCTGGGTGGGGTCGTAGGGGTGTTCGAGGCCCACGCCCAACGGCTCCGCCCCGGAATGAAGCATGTCGCCGCTGGCATCGACCAGGAACTCCGTGGTTCCCGCTTCACGCAGGACCGAGGCCAGAAGGTCCACCAATTGGCCCTTCCCGGCAGCACCGATGTCCAAAACCACAGGGACGGAAGCGGAAATCTCCGTGCCGTTCCATACAAGGGCGTCTTCCCAGCGCGGTGCCGGCACCGGATGGCCGAGGGGCCGCAAGGCATAGTCCGCCCCGTAGCCCAGGTGCTCGAGGCTGCCGCCGATGAGCGGCGTCATGGTGCCGTCGCTGAGGCGGTACAGCTTTTTGAAAAGCCGTTCCAGCTCGCCTGCCCCGGCAGGGAGGGTCACGGTGCCGGGTTCACGGGCGAGCGGCGCAACCAGGGAGTCGTCCCGGAAGCGCGAGTAGCTTCTGTCGTAGTCCTCCACGATGCCGAGCAAGCCGGCGCGCACCTCCTCGGCGAGTTGCTCCGGCGTCGAGATTTCCCACGTGGTTCCGATCCCGTCGAAGCCGAACACGCTCCAGCCCGTGTGCGCCATGCGCCTATTTGGCCTCGGACTTGATGGTTTCCACGGCCTTGTTGAATCCTTGGCTGGTCAGGGAGGAGCCGGCGACTTTTGAGACGTTGATCTCATCCAGTTTCTTGCCGACCACCTGCGCCGCGATGCCGTTCTTGAACTGCCCCTGGAATTCCTTGGTGTTCGGGTTGTTGGCATGGACTGTGATGTCCACCGCGGAAATGGTGCCACCGGCCAATGTCAGCTTGACCCCCACGGTTTCACCGCCGTTGGGTGAAATGTAGTCACCGTCCGCACTATAGGTACCGTCCTTGTAGGGGCCGGAAATCGTGGAGGTCTTTTGCGGGGTGCTGCCTTGTGCCGAGGGGGCGCAAGCTGCCACCGAACTGGCCAAAGAGAGGCCGGCGGCGCCCACCAGGAGGCCCTTGCGGAGTGGCGTAGTCATGGTTCTGCTCGTTTCAACTGGACTCGAAAAGTGGTCAATGCGCGTTCCTTCGGGCCGTGGGCCGATCACACCACTGACGGTGATTTCAGCCTATCGGTTCAGTCTGGGAGCTTTACTGGCCGAAGCTGGGCGCCGGCTGGGTGCGCGCTGGTGCCCGCGTGTGCGCATTGCTAAGCATTAGAATTCCACCACTTGCAAGCCCCACCGGTAGGCTAGACGGGTGACTCCCGAAGAACTCTCAGCCGCCATATCCGCCTGCCTGAAAGACGCTGTCGCCGCCGGCGAGCTTGCGCTTTCCGAATCTGCCCTCCCTGAGGACGTGCGCGTGGAGCGACCCAAGAACCGGGAGCACGGCGACTGGGCCACGAACATTGCCTTGCAGCTTGCCAAGCATGCCGGGACCAACCCGCGTGAATTCGCCACAATCCTGGGCAAGCGGCTGGAAGCGATCGACGGCGTCACCGCCGTGGACATCGCGGGCCCGGGCTTCCTGAACATCACCGTGGACGCGGCGGCCGCCGGTGCGCTGGCCAAGGCCATCGTCGAGGCGGGAAGCTCCTACGGAACCAACCAGGCGCTCGCAGGCCATGTGGTCAACATGGAATTCGTCTCGGCCAACCCCACGGGACCGCTGCACATCGGCCACACGCGTTGGGCGGCCCTGGGAGATTCGATTGCCCGCGTCCTCCGCGCCTCCGGTGCGGACGTCACCGCGGAGTACTACATCAACGACGCGGGCTCGCAGATGAACGTTTTCGCGAACTCGGTGCTGTCCCGCCTGCACGGACGCGGCGTTCCGGAGGGCGGCTACCCCGGTGAGTACATCCGGGAACTCGGCGACGAGGTGCTCAAGGCCCATCCGGCAATCCGCGAGCTGACCGACGAGGCCGCACTGCCGGTGATCCGTTCCGCGGCCTATCAGGCCCAGATGAAGGACATCAGGGACACCCTGGCCGGGTTCGGCGTGGCTTTCGATGTCTTCTTCTCCGAGCAGGAACTGCACGACGGCGGTGCGATCGAGTCCGCCGTCGCCCGCCTCCGCGAGCAGGGCCACGTGTTCGACGACGGCGGGGCGGTCTGGCTGCGCACCACGGACTTCGGCGATGACAAAGACCGCGTGATGATCCGGGCCAACGGCGAACCCACGTATTTCGCCGCCGACGCCGCGTACTACCTGTCGAAGAAGGACCGCGGCTTCACGGAGAAGATCTACCTGCTCGGCGCCGACCACCACGGCTACATCAACCGGCTCAAGGCCATCGCAGCCTGTGCGGGCGACGACCCCGAGGTCAATATCGAGGTCCTGATCGGACAGTTGGTCTCGGTCAACGGCGCCAAGCTGTCCAAGCGTGCCGGCAACATCATCGAGCTCAAGGACTTGATCGAATGGCTCGGGAAGGACGCCGTGCGTTACTCGCTGGCCCGCTTCCCCGCCGATTCTCCGCTGACGCTGGATCCGGAACTGCTGAAGAAGAACAGCAACGAAAACCCAGTGTTCTACGTGCAGTACGCGCATGCCCGCTCCCGCGGCACGGCACGCAACGCGATCGAGGCTGGCGTCGACCACAGCGCCTTCGACGCGTCCTTGTTGGACCACGCCACCGAGAACGAGCTGCTGTCCTACCTCGGCAGCTACCCGTCCATCGTTGCCAAGGCCGCCGAGCTCCGCGAACCGCATCGTGTGGCCCGCCACCTCGAGGTCATCGCCGGTGCCTACCACCGCTGGTACGACGCTTGCCGCGTCTCACCGCTCGGCGACGAGCCGGTCCAGGACGTCAACCGCACACGGCTGTGGCTCAACGACGCCACGAGCCAGGTACTTGCCAACGGACTCGAACTCCTCGGCGTTTCAGCTCCGGAACGGATGTGATCAGCGTGCAAAACAACACCGTCGCCTCGCGCCTTGCCCCCGAGTGGCTCGTCGTGCCGGAGGACGTGAACGCGCTTCACGCGCCGATGTGGGCCGAAGGTGTCCAGAGGACCGACGACGGCGAGCTCGCCATTGACGGCGTTCCCGTCAGCGAGCTCAAGGCGCAGTTCGGCACTCCGCTGTTCGTCATGAGCGAGGGTGATTTCCGTGCCCGCGCCCGCTCCTTCAAGGACGCCTTTGACGCAGCTTTTGAGGACATTTGCGGAGGAGTGGACGTCTACTACGCCGGAAAGTCCTTCTTGTGTACTGCCGTGGCCAGTTGGGTGGCCGAGGAAGGCCTGCGCCTGGACACGTGCTCGGGCGGCGAACTCGCCGTCGCGGCCCGCGCCGGCATCGACGGCGCAAATTTGGGGCTGCACGGCAACAACAAGTCCGACGCCGAGATCAACCGGGCACTGGACATGAAGCTCGGCCGCATCGTGGTGGACAGCCTCGATGAGCTTGAGCGGGTCGCCAAGATTGCCTCCGGCCGCGGCGAGACGGCGAAGGTCATGCTGCGGCTGACTCCGGGCGTGCACGCCCACACCCACGAATTCATCGCCACGGCCCACGAGGACCAAAAATTCGGTCTCTCCATGGCCGGGGATACCACGGAGTCAGCCGGCCTCTCGGCCGCCGAAGAAGCGGTCGCTGCGGCGACTTCGTACTCCAATGTGGAACTCCTGGGCCTGCACTGCCACATCGGTTCCCAGATCTTCGAGCCTGACGGTTTCGCCCTGGCAGCCGAGAAGCTGTTGGGATTCCTCGCCGCGATGCAGGCGAAGTACTCCATCGTCCTGCCGGAACTGGACCTCGGCGGTGGCTACGGGATCGCCTACACGCCCGTGGACACACCCCGCCCGCCGGCCGAAATCGCGCAGGCGATGGCCGCCGTCGTTCGCTCCAAGTGCGCTGAGCTGGGAATCGCCTCGCCGCGCATTTCGATCGAACCGGGCCGCGCAATCGTGGGCACCAGCACCTTCACCTTGTACGAGGTCGGGACGCTGAAAACCGTCCGCGTGGACGCGCCTGTAGATGCCGGTGGCAACCAAAACGTTACGTTCCCGCGCCGCTATGTGTCGGTGGACGGCGGCATGAGCGACAACGCCCGTCCGGTGCTGTACGACGCGGATTATTCGGCCATTCTCGCCTCGCGGACCTCGGACGCTGCCGCGCAACTGTCCCGAGTAGTGGGCAAACATTGCGAGAGCGGCGACATAGTTGTTAGAGATGTATATCTGCCCGAAGACGTGGCAGCCGGTGATCTGCTCGCTGTACCGGGAACCGGCGCTTACTGCTGGGCCCTCTCAAGCAACTACAACTATCTGGCCAGGCCTGGCGTTGTCGCTGTGCGCAATGGATCCGCCCGGCTGATCGTCCGCGGGGAAACCGAAGAAGATCTCTTGAACCGCGACATGGGAGTGGCGAATGTCTGAAGTGCGAACCCTGAAGGTGGCCCTGCTGGGCTGTGGCAACGTGGGAGCCCAGGTAGCGCGGATTCTCCTTGACGACGCCGACGCCCTTGCGGCCCGCACCGGCGCACGCTTGCAGCTGTCCGGCATCGCCGTGCGGAACCTTGATTCAGAGCGCGACGTCGAACTGCCGCGCGAACTGTTCACCACCGACGCCGACACCCTGGTCAAGGACGCCGATCTGGTGATTGAGCTCATGGGCGGCATCGAGCCTGCCCGTTCGCTCATCCTGACCGCCATGCAGAACGGCGCCTGCGTCGTCACGGGCAACAAGGCACTCCTGGCACAGGACGGCCCGACCCTCTACGAAGAGGCCGACAAGGCGGGCGTCCAGCTCTCCTACGAGGCCGCCGTCGCCGGAGCCATTCCGATCCTGCGACCCATCCGCGACAGCCTCTCCGGCGACCGCATCACCAGGGTCCTGGGCATCGTCAACGGCACCACCAACTTCATCCTCGACCAAATGGACAGCACCGGTGCGCAGTTCGCCGACGCGCTGGCCGAGGCCCAGCGGCTCGGATACGCGGAAGCCGACCCGACTGCCGACGTCGAAGGCCATGACGCCGCGGCGAAGGCCGCCATCCTCGCGTCGTTGTCCTTCCACACGCGCTTCGCCCTCGAAGACGTGTACTGCGAAGGCATCACAAAGGTCAGCGCAGCGGATATTGCCGCCGCGAAGGACGCAGGCTTCGTCATCAAGCTGCTCGCCATCGCGGAGAAGATCACCAACGCAAACGGCGACGGCGGCATTTCAGTCCGCGTCCACCCCACCCTCCTGCCCCGCGAGCACCCGCTGGCGGCCGTTCGCGGTGCGTTCAACGCAGTCTTCATCGAGGCCGAGAACGCCGGCGAGCTCATGTTCTACGGCCAGGGAGCCGGCGGAACCCCGACGGCGTCTGCCGTCCTGGGCGACCTCGTCTCGGCAGCCCGCCGGGTGGTACTGGGCGGTCCCGGCCGTACCGAGACCACCACGGGCTACGTGCCTGCGCTGTCGATCGATGCCTCGACCACGAGCTACTACATCGGCCTCGACGTTGCCGACCAGGCCGGCGTCCTGGCCCGGATCACCCACATCTTTGCGGAGCACGGCGTGTCGATCGAAATCATGCGCCAGACGATCCACCGCGACGCCGCCTCGAAGGTTGAGTCGGCCGAGCTGAAGATCGTCACCCACCGCGCATCCGAAGCCGCACTCGCGGCAACCGTCGAGGCCGTCAAGGGCCTGGACGTCATCAATTCTGTGACATCCGTCCTGCGGGTAGAAGGGGTCTAAATGGCTCACCAATGGCGCGGAGTAATCCGCGAATACGCTGATCGTTTGCCTGTAACGGAAGCCACGAAGGTCATTACCCTCGGCGAGGGCGGAACTCCGCTCGTCCACGCGCAGAAGCTCTCCGAACTCACCGGATCCACCGTGTACCTCAAGGTGGAGGGCATGAACCCCACCGGGTCCTTCAAGGACCGCGGCATGACAATGGCCATGACAGCTGCTGTCGAAGCAGGCGCCAAGGCCGTTGTTTGCGCCTCCACGGGCAACACCTCGGCCTCCGCCGCAGCCTACGCCACCGCCGCCGGGCTCAAGTGCGCCGTGCTGGTCCCCGAAGGCAAGATCTCCATGGGCAAGCTCAGCCAGGCCATCGCGCACGGCGCGACCCTCCTGCAGGTGGACGGCAACTTCGACAACTGCCTCGACATCGCCCGCAAGCTCGGCGAGTCCTACCCGGTGTTCCTCGTGAACTCGGTCAACCCGGCGCGTATCCAAGGCCAGAAGACCGGTGCCTTCGAAATCGTCGACGCCCTCGGAGACGCTCCGGACATCCACGTCCTGCCGGTAGGCAACGCGGGCAACATCAGCGCGTACTGGAAGGGCTACAAGGAGTATTCCGCCCCCTTCGAGTCCGCGACCGCCGGCACCCTTCCCGCCGTCTCCACCAAGACGCCAGCCATGTGGGGATTCCAAGCGGCAGGCGCGGCACCGTTCGTGGCAGGCCACCCCATCACCGAACCGGACACGATCGCCACGGCCATCCGCATCGGCAACCCGGCTTCCTGGGACACGGCCATTGCGGCGCGTGATGAATCCGGCGGCTTCATCGACGCCGTGACCGACGAGGAAATCCTCGATGCCCACCGCTGGCTCTCCGCCAAGGAAGGCGTCTTCGTGGAACCCGGTTCCGCAGCAGGCGTAGCCGGGCTCATCAAGAAGCACGCCGCAGGCGAGGTTCCCACCGGCAAGACGATCGTCATCACCGTCACCGGACACGGACTCAAAGACCCGCAGTGGGCACTCCGTACCGAAGACGGCAGTGAGGTCCAACCGGTCAAGGTGCCGAACGACGTCGTAACCGTGGCATCCGAACTGGGACTGGAAGAAAACTAAGAGTGGAAACCACGCAGCCCACCGCGACGGGTCTCACGCTTGTCGCGGCAGGCCAGCAGCTGACCGTCAGGGTCCCGGGCACCAGCGCCAACCTGGGCCCCGGCTATGACAGCCTCGGCCTGGCATTGTCGATCTACGACACCCTGACCGTCGAAACACTCACCACCGGAGAGCTCGAGTTCGAGCTCTCCGGTGAGGGATCCGATTCCCTTCCCCGGGATGCGAGCCACCTCGTCGTGCGTGCCCTCAACACGGCCTTGGAGCGGCTCGGTTTCCGGCACAGCGGCCTCAGGATCACCGCGGACAACGTCAACCCGCACGGCCGCGGACTTGGCTCCTCGGCGTCGGCCGTGGTTGCCGCCGTGACCGCGGCCAACGCCTTGGTGCCCGAATCCGCACAGCGCGACCGCGACTGGATCCTGCAGCTCACGAGCGAGATGGAAGGGCACCCGGACAACGTCGCACCCGCGATTTTCGGCGGATTGGCCCTGTCATGGCAGGACAGCGAGCAGTACAGCAGCACCCGCGCAGAAGTGGTCCCGTCGGTCATCCCGATCGTCGCCGTGCCTGACTACGAATTGTCCACCGAGACCGCCCGCGGTTTGCTGCCCGCTTCCATCGGCCACCACGCAGCAGCCATGAACTCAGGACGCGCGGCGCTCCTCATCCACGCATTGACGGCCGACCCCCGTTTCCTGCTTCCCGGAACCGAGGACTACCTTCACCAGAGCTACCGCGCCGAGGCAATGCGGCCCAGTGCGGCGCTGATCAAGGCATTGCGGTCTTCGGGCCATGCAGCCGTGGTCTCGGGAGCGGGACCCACGGTTCTGGCACTGGCCAACGGCGCGGATGAAGCCGAGGCGATCGCCGAATTGATTAATTCGTTCACCGCGGACAACACTCCGGATGTTGCGTGGCGCGTGATGACACTGGCAGTGGACGTTGAAGGTGCTAGAGTGGACTTGCACCGGCGGTAGAACCGCGGGCAGTTCCCTGACATTGGATCCCGGCTTATTGCCGTTCCCGTCTCCTACTGTGTCGAAGTCTGCCGGTGTCGTCTCCTTATCGGCCTGCCGCAGGTGCCACAGAACCCTTTCTGTTACCCGAGCGGTCAGCCCGCGCCCCGCCCGCCGGAGCATCGAAGACGTATTAGTATCCGGCCCTGCTGAAACTAAACCGGCAAGACCGAAATCACGGCTGCAGATCTGAACTGCAGTCCAGAACAAATCATCGCGTCCAGCTCTAGGTCTGGACGCCGTCGAGGGGGAAGGATCCTTCGTGACAGAAACCACTGAGCTGGCTTCAGCTGTGGACACAACATCTTCTGCAGCTGAATCAACGGCCGCAACCGCTAAGAGCAGCGGCCTTGCAGGCCTCAAGCTCGCGCAGCTCCAGGCTCTCGCCAGTCAGCTGGGCATTTCGGGCGGATCCCGGATGCGCAAGGGGGACTTGGTCTCGGCTATCTCGGCCCACCGTGCCGGTGCAACCACCAGCAAGGCTCCCACCGCGGCCAAGGCCGTGGCAGCAAAGGCCGCGCCTGCAGCCCCGGAAGCTGAGACCGCTGCCGCACCTGCCGCAGCACCTGTTGAAGCTCCTGCGCAGGACGGCACCCGTGCACGTGGCCGTGGCCGAAGCCGTCGCGCCACCAGCGATGGCGTTGTTGCCGCTCCTGCCGCCACGGAAACCGCGGAGGCTCCCGCCGCCGTCGTCGAGGCTCCCGCCGCTCCCGTCGCGGAAGCAAGCGAGGCCGCCGGCGAACGCCGCCAGCCGCGCACGCGGAACCGTCGTCGTGGCGAGGCCGCTCCGGTAGAGGCCGGTGAAGCCGCCGAGACCCGCGCCGCAGAGCAGCCCCAGGCCGAACAGCCCCGCGTAGAACAGCGCCAGCCTGAACAGCGCCAGACAGAGCAGCGCCAGCCCGATCAGCGTCAGACACAGCAGCGCCAGGGCGAGCAGGCCTCTGTCGAAGCCGGCGAACCCGGCCAGCGCGAACGCCGCGACAACACCCGTACGCGTCGCGAAGACACGAACGACGGCGATGACACCGGCAACCGCCGCAATCGTCGCAACCGTCGCGACCGCAACGATCGTCCGGGTCCGCAGGACAACCGTGACAACCGCGATGGAAACACCCGTAGCGACCGCTTCCGCGACCGCAACGAACGCCGCCGTGGCCGTGGCCAGGGTCCCGACGTCGACGACGTCGAGGTCACCGAGGACGACGTCCTGCTGCCTGTTGCCGGCATCTTGGACGTACTGGAGAACTACGCGTTCATCCGCACCTCGGGGTACCTGCCCGGCGCCAACGACGTGTACGTGTCCCTCGCCCAGGTCAAGAAGTACAACCTGCGCAAGGGTGACGCCGTCGTCGGCGCAATCCGCGCCCCGCGCGACGGCGAGGACCGCAGCCAGCAGTCCGCGCGCCAGAAGTTCAACGCGCTCGTCCGCGTCACGTCGGTCAATGGCAAGACGCCCGAAGAGCTCAAGGACCGCGTCGAATTCGCCAAGCTGGTTCCGCTGTACCCGTCCGAGCGACTGCGCCTCGAAACGGACCCCAAGAAGATCGGCCCGCGCGTCATCGACCTCGTGGCCCCGATCGGCAAGGGCCAGCGCGGCCTGATCGTCTCCCCGCCCAAGGCCGGCAAGACGCTCATCCTGCAGTCCATCGCCAACGCGATCACCACCAACAACCCTGAGGTCCACCTCATGATGGTGCTGGTGGACGAACGTCCCGAAGAAGTCACGGACATGCAGCGCACCGTCAAGGGCGAGGTCATTGCCTCCACCTTCGACCGTCCTGCCGATGACCACACCACGGTTGCCGAGCTTTCCATCGAACGCGCCAAGCGCCTCGTGGAAATGGGCATGGACGTGGTAGTCCTCCTGGACTCCATGACCCGCCTGGGCCGCGCCTACAACCTGGCAGCACCGGCCTCCGGCCGTATCCTGTCCGGTGGTGTCGACTCCGCTGCGCTCTACCCGCCGAAGCGCTTCTTCGGTGCTGCGCGCAACATCGAAAACGGTGGCTCGCTCACTATCCTGGCAACCGCGCTCGTGGAGACCGGTTCCAAGATGGACGAGGTCATCTTCGAAGAGTTCAAGGGCACGGGCAACATGGAGCTCCGCCTGTCCCGCCAGCTGGCGGACAAGCGCATCTTCCCGGCCGTGGACGTCAACGCTTCGGGTACCCGTCGCGAAGAGAACCTGCTTTCGGCCGAAGAAGTCAAGATCATGTGGAAGCTGCGCCGCGTCCTCTCCGGACTCGAGACCCAGCAGAGCCTTGAACTCTTGACCAACAAGATCCGGGAGACCGGGAGCAACGTCGAGTTCCTCATGCAGGTACAGAAGACGACTCTTGGAGCCAAGTCGGATAACGACAAATAGCTGTTTTAGGGGCGGGCGCTGGTTCGTTCGTGCGGTTGGTGCCGCGCGGATGTTCCGCTCCCGCCCCTTCCCTTTGCAACGCGGGGTCACTTACGGCCCATGCCGAGGGCCTGGATGGGCCGTAAGTGACCCCGCGTTGCGTTATTAGACTTGTAGAAGTCGAAAGAGGTTTGAAAATGTTTGAGTCCGTACAGGGATTGCTTGACGAGCATGCTGCTATCCAGGCGCAGTTGAGTGATCCTGCCGTTTATGCCGACCAGGCTTTGGCCCGCAAGTTGGGGCGGCGCTCTGCCCAGTTGCAGGGCATCGTCGAGGCGTACAACCGTTGGCGCGGGCTCATGGACGATCTCGAAGCGGCCAAGGAAATGGCTTCCGAGGACGCCGAATTTGCTGCCGAGGTAGACGAAATCGAGGCGAAGCTTCCGGCAGCGCAGGAGAAGTTGCGCAGGCTGCTGATCCCTCGCGATCCCGACGACGCCCGCAACGTCATTCTTGAGGTCAAGGGCGGCGAAGGCGGCGACGAAGCTGCGCTCTTCGCCGGGGACCTGCTGCGCATGTACATGCGTTACGCCGAGTCCCGCGGGTGGAAGACCGAACTCATTTCGGCCACGGAATCGGACCTGGGAGGCTACAAGGACGTCCAGATGGCCGTCAAGGGCAACTCGAACGATCCCGCAGAAGGCGTCTATGCCCGCTTGAAGTTCGAAGGCGGCGTGCACCGCGTCCAGCGTGTTCCCGTCACGGAGTCGCAGGGCCGCATCCACACGTCCGCGGCCGGCGTACTCGTGCTTCCCGAAGTGGATGAGCCTGAAGAGCTCGAAATCAACCAGAACGACCTCAAGATCGACGTCTACCGGTCTTCAGGTCCCGGCGGCCAATCCGTCAACACCACGGACTCTGCCGTCCGCATTACGCACCTCCCCACGGGCATCGTGGTGGCCATGCAGAACGAAAAGTCCCAGCTCCAGAACCGTGAAGCCGGCATGCGCGTCCTTCGTGCCCGTATCCTGGCACACCAGCAGGAGCAGATCGACGCCGAGAACTCGGCCCAGCGCAAGTCGCAGATCCGCACCATGGACCGTTCCGAGCGCATTCGCACGTACAACTTCCCCGAAAACCGGATTGCCGACCACCGGACGGGCTACAAGGCCTACAACCTCGACGCCGTCATGAACGGCGACCTGGAGCCGGTCATCCAATCGGCCATCGAAATGGATGAACAGTCGCGCCTGGATGCCCTGGGCGAGTAACAGCCTGCAAGGATCTTCATGACGTTCTTTCCGGGCCAAAGCCTCGCCGACGCTGTCCGCGAGGCAACAGCCATCCTGTCCGACGCCGGAGTCCCCACTCCGCGCGTGGACGCTGAACTCCTCGCGGAACACCTCCTGGGCGTCGGCCTCGGCCGCCTGCGCGCCATGCTGCTGGGCGATTCCGAGGCCCCGGAAGGCTACGCGGACTTGGTGGCCGAGCGGGCCCAGCGCGTCCCGCTCCAGCACATCACCGGCGTCGCGCACTTCCGCTACCTCACGCTCGCCGTGGGCCCTGGCGTGTTCATTCCGCGACCGGAAACGGAATCCGTGGTCCAGCTCGTCATCGACCACCTCCAGGGACTCGAGCACCCCAAGGTGGTTGACCTTGGTACGGGCTCCGGCGCCATCGCGGCGTCGATCGCCCACGAAGTGCCCGGGGCCGAGGTCCACGCCGTCGAATTCAGCACGTTCGCCCACGCCTGGGCCGCGAAGAACCTGAAGCCCCTCGGGGTGAAGCTCGTTCAAGGCGACCTTCGCAATGCACTGCCCGAACACGATGGAACGTTCGACGTCGTCGTTTCCAATCCGCCCTATATCCCGGCTGAAGCAATTCCGAACGAACCTGAAGTGGCGCTGCACGATCCGCCGGAGGCACTGTACGGCGGGGGAGCGGACGGAATGGAGCTTCCGACGGCGGCTGCAGCCTCCGCTGCCCGGCTCCTCAAGGGCGGCGGCTACTTCGTGATGGAGCACGCGGAAGTGCAGGCGGGCTGGATTGCCGAACACCTGAAGGCTGCCGGTTGCTGGACGCACGTCGCCACCCACCTCGACCTCAATGGCAAGGAACGTGCCACGAGCGCAGTGTTGGCAATCGCTGCCTCCGGGAAATGAAAGAATAGCGCTGTGACCACAAGCTACAACTGCACGTCAGAGGAACAACGCGCCGAAGGCCTGGAGCATGCGCAGCGCGCCATCAGCGAGAAAAAGTGTGTCGTCATGCCGACGGACACTGTCTACGGCATTGCCGCCGACGCTTTCTCGCCGCAAGCCGTGACCATGCTGCTTGTCTCGAAAGGCCGCGGCCGCCATATGCCGCCCCCGGTGCTGATTCCGCGGCTCAATGCGCTGGACGGGCTGGCAACCGATGTATCGGAAGAAGCCCGCAAGCTCGCGGAAGCCTTCTGGCCCGGCGGCCTGACGCTGATCTTCCACGCCCAGCCGTCCTTGGATTGGGACCTGGGGGAGACCCGCGGAACCGTGGCCCTGCGCATGCCCGACGATGAAATTGCGCTTGAACTGCTCAACCGCACCGGACCGCTAGCGGTGTCCTCGGCAAACCGCACCGGCCAGGCCGCCGCGCAGACAGCCTCCGAGGCGAGGACCCAGCTTGCTGAATCGGTCGAGGTGTACCTTGAGGGCGGCTTCCGGCCTGTCGAGGGAACCGAGTCCGTAGCGTCCACGATTGTCGACGCCACCGCGCTGCCGCTTCGGGTGGTCCGCGATGGTGCGATTTCCCTGGAACGCCTCCGCGAGATTGTTCCCGGGGTGCTGGCCCTCGGGGAAGCGGCGCCCGAACCCGCGGCTGAAGCCGCACCTGATACTGAACCGGCGCCTGAAACGGCCGCGGCTGAAACAGCGGCGGAACCGGCGTCCGAGACGGAAAAAGCCCCGGAGGAACAGGCCGAGACCCCTGTCCACACGGAGACCAGGGCCGAATGAGCCTGGTCCGGGATCGCGTTCCCCTTCTGGACGTAGACGTCACCGCACTGTGCGCCGACGAACTCATCGAGGCCATCAGCGGGTACGTTTCGGACGGCACCACCAAGGTTGTCCTCGGGCACAATCTGCACAGCGTCACGCTGTTCCATTCGAGCCCGGATTTCCGCCGCCTCTATGAACGCAGCGATGTGGTGCTCATGGATGGTGCGCCTGTCGCCATGCTCTGGGGACTTGGACGGCGAGGAGCTTCACGGGGCGATGCCGCGGGGTTGATGGAATACCGTCTGGGATCCACTGACTGGGTGCCGGCGCTAGGCGGCGTCGAAGGCCTGCGCAGGATCGCCGTCGTCGGCGCCGGCCCGGAGGCCAACAGCAAGACGGTGGAGCGACTCCGCAAAATCGTGCCGGGCGCCGAGGTCTCCGGGCGGCCCGGTGAGAATTGGGACGATGACAGCGAAGAGGCCGCCGTCGCCTGGCTCGCGGAATTCCGCCCGCAACTCGTGCTTCTTGGCCTTGGAATGCCGCTGCAGGAATCGGTCCTGCACCGCCGTCTCGACGAGCTTCCGCCTGCCGTCTACTGCACCGTGGGTGGCGCCATCGAGCAGTTGGCGGGCCTCCAGAAGCTCGCTCCACGCTGGCTGGGCCGCCTCGGGCTCGAATGGGCATGGCGGCTCGTCCTGCACCCGGGACGCGTCGCCTACAGGGTCTTCGGCGAGCCGTGGGTGCTCCTCGGCCTGCTGGTCCGCCGTCGGCTCTCCGGCAGGAACAGCGCCTGAACCGAAGCGCCCGGCAGGACCGCTAGAACTTCTGGTCCTCCAGGGGGCCAAAGCCCTTGTCCCGCAAGCCGGCGGAGAACGCCCGGAACCATTCGGCGAGCCCGCGGAAGTCACCCCGGGGGAGGAAGTAGCCCAAGTAGCCTCCGACGTCGGCCACCATGGATTTTCCGCGGCGGTAGCGGCGGATCAAGTAGCCGCGGTTGCGGTAGTAGAAGTATCGCTTGAACGCCGAATCCGGCACGATCACGTGCCAGCGCGCGCCGAAGACGTGCTTTGTCTCGGAAAACGCGTGCGGGTGGCTGATCCAGGCCGTCGCGACGGTACCGAAGCGGATTCCCGCTTTCCTGAGGCGGATCATGAAGTCCACCTCGTCGCCCCGGATGAACAGCCGGATATCCGGCACTCCCACCTTGAAGAACACATTGGAACGGATGAGCGCGCCGTTGAAGAAGTGCCCGACGTCGGGCAGGAACCCCGCCTTCTCGACTTCGGCGCGTTCGTGGGTCACCTTGCCGTCGATGCGGAAGAAGAAGGAGAGCTTGTCCGGGTGGCCGGGCGCAACGACGAGCGGCACGACGGCGTCGAGTCCGCGGGCGTCTGCTTCGCGAACCAGGGTTTCAAGACAGGCAGGATCGCCGGGTTCGGCGTCGTCGTCCATGATCCAGACCCATTCGGCGCCGCTGGCGACCGCCTTGAGGATTGCGAGGGCGAAGCCGCCCGCGCCGCCCAGGTTCGCCTCCGAGCGGACGTAGTCCACTTTTGGATGGCTTGACGCAAGCTCCCGCGAAGGAATGGTTCCGCTGTCCACGAGGCAAATGGTGTCCACGGGCATGGACTGCTTGTTGATGGCGTCGAGCAAGACTGCTAGCTCTCCGGGGCGGTCAAAGGTCACAGCCGCTACGGCAACGGAGACAGTCATGTAGGGTTCCTTCCGGGCACTCGCGGGGAGGGTCCTCCCGGCTCGCCCTAGGGGCGCGTGAAACGGAGCAAAGCCGCCGTTGACGCTAGTATCTTGACAGAGTCCAACTGTAGTACAGCAATATTCGGCGGTGCGCAGAGGTGTTGCAGGTGTTGTGCCGGCAGCTAGTCGCCAGGGACATAATCCACCACCACCGCCAACAGGAGCCGCCACGTGATCATGTATTCGCTCATGATGCTCACGGCTGCCGTCGTGTCGTATCTCGCTACGTGGGTAGCCCGCCAGATGGGTAACAAACTCCGGCTTTTCGCCCCCATCCGCAGCCGGGATATGCACTCAGTCCCGATTTCCAGGCTCGGAGGCCTGGGACTCTTCGCAGGCTTCGCCGTGGCCCTCGTGGTAGCCAGCAATTCGTTCTTCGTGAAGGACATCTTCCACGGAAACGGTGCGCCGTGGGGAATCCTGGCGGGTGCCTTGGTGATCGTCGCGGTCGGTGTTGCCGACGACGTGATGGACATCCGCTGGTGGGTCAAGCTGATCGGTCAATGCACGGCGGGTACGATCGTTGCGGTCTGGGGCGTGCAGATGTCCGTGATTCCTTTTGTTCCGGAACCCATCCGGATCGAGGCGGAACCGCTGCGGATTGTCCTGACTGCGCTCCTCATCGTGACCACCATGAACGCCGTCAATTTCATCGATGGCCTCGATGGCCTCGCGGCCGGCGTCGCCGCGATCGGCGGGGTTGCGTTCTTCCTGACGGCGTATTGGGTCCACCGCAATGCAACGCTGACGGACCGCTCGGATCTGGCGGCGCTGCTGATGGCCATCATCGTCGGTTGTTGCATCGGATTCCTGCCGCATAACTGGTTCCCGGCCAAAATCTTCATGGGCGACTCCGGCGCCATGCTTCTGGGCCTCGTGATGGCCTCGGCCGGTGTGGTGTCCACGGGCCAGATCAGTTCCGGACTCTACGACCGCGCCAACGGTATTCCGACCATCGTGCCCATCCTGCTGCCGTTCGCGATTTTGTCGCTGCCGTTGCTGGACCTTGGCTTGGCGGTGTTGCGGCGGACAGCTCGCGGCCAATCGCCATGGTCTGCGGACCGCGGTCACTTGCACCACAAGCTCATCGAGCTCGGCCACACCCACCGCACGGCGGTGCTCATGATGTACGTGTGGACCTGCATTCTGGCGTTCGGAGGCCTCGCGTTCGCCATCTTCCCCTGGCAGATGGTCCTCACGGTCGACATCGTGGCCGCATTGATCATGGCCGGGGTGACGGCCTGGCCCTACTTTGTCCGAAAAGGGCGCGCTGCCCAGTAGACGATGTGTGACGAGGGCGTTAACATCACAGTTCTATCTCATGTAGAATTCTAGGGCGGACAGTCACTCGCCCGCGCACCCACCCTTTTTGAGACTTTGGCATTCTTGCCACGACGATTGGCATCCCCATGACCTCCAACGCCGGCGGACAGCAGTCCGACTCAAGCGGCGTTGCTGCCCCCCGCTCCATGTCTTCGCTGTGGCTCCGGCTTCTTTTCCTCAGCTCGACGACGGCGGTGGCGGCCCTCGCGGCAACGTCGGCTGTTGCGGCGGTCATGAACGGTGGCGTAGGGGTGCTCTCTGCCGCATTCGGCGGGGCGATCGTGATGGCATTTTTTGCTATCAGCCTCCTGATCGGCCATTTCGTCGGCCGGGATAACCCCTCCGGCGCGGTGGGCCTTTTCGTTGCCAGCTACTTTGTCAAGGTGGTCGGCTTCGCGGTGGTGCTCTTCGTCGTGGGAGCGCCCGCCTGGCTGCACGGACGCTGGTTCGTGATCGGCGCCGTCGTCACGGTTGTCTCGTGGCAAGCCGCCGAAATCTACGGCTTCAGCAAGGCCCGGCTCCAGATCTACAACGACCCCGCAGCGGGCAAAGGGGGCGGCGATGTTCACTCCTAGGAACAAGCGACGCTCCGAGACATCCAATGCCCCAAAAACCGGCGATTCCGCTGAGCAAGTGAGCGACGGAAGCGACGGCGGATACAACGCCGGCATAGCCGTCTTCAGCTACATTGTTGGCGGAATCATAGTCTGGAGTTTGATAGGCTGGGGTCTGGATAATCTGTGGGGGACTCGCTGGATTGTGCTCCTTGGCGCTCTGCTTGGAGCCGCAGGAGGGTTCTATCTTTCCCATATGCACGGCCTCACAAGTCATCGCTCGTCTTCCGGTGGAAGCAAAGCAGACAGTGGTCCGTCCCAGGACGGGAACAGTAATGCCAAATAATTTCACACGGGAAATGGCTGCAAGAAACGCGGCCGGATCCTCAACAACGCCCAATGATGGACACTGCAGAGAGGAAACGCGTTGATCGCGCTTGCGCTCCCGGCCCAGGATTCAGGGACCTTCACTCCTCCCGGAATCGACCAAATGCACCTGCCGGCTATCCTGCCGTGGGGTGCGAGCGATGGCTTCTCCAAGCAGATGTTGCTGGTGATCCTGTCGGTGGTTCTTATCGCCACATTCTTCATTGCTGCTGCACGCAAGCAGCAGTTGGTTCCCGGCAAACTGCAGTTCGCAGGCGAGATGGCCTACGGCTTCGTCCGCAACAGCATCGCCAAGGACATTATCGGCGGCCGCGACTTCATGAAGTTCGTGCCGCTTCTGTTCTCCTTGTTCTTCTTCATCCTGGTGAACAACATCTACGGCGCCATTCCCGTGATCCAGCTTCCGAGCTTCTCGCACGTCGGCGGGGCCTATGTGCTGGCCGCAGTCGTGTACGTCACCTGGATCGGCATCGGCATCAGGAAGAACGGCCTGAAGTACTTCAAGCTGGCCACGGTTCCTTCCGGAGTTCCTTGGTACATCCTGCCGATCGTCGTACCGATCGAAATTATCTCCAACTTCCTGGTCCGGCCCGTGACGCACAGCCTCCGTCTCTTCGCCACCATGATGGCCGGACACCTCATCGTGATGATCGCCGGCTCCGGTATTGAGTTCCTTGTCATGCAGGAGAACGTCCTTCTCAAAGGCGCATCCGTGCTGGTACTTGTTGGCGCCGTCGCCATGTACATGCTCGAAGCCTTGATCATGGTGCTTCAGGCATACGTCTTCACCCTTCTGACTGCGATCTACATCGAAGGCGCGCTCCACGCCGACAGCCACTAGGCACAACCCCTCAATCTTCCCCTTCGGGGGTTGAAGCAAACCAAACAACCTGCCGCGACTGCGGCATCTTGAAAGGAATACAATGAACGGCGACATCAACGGCTCCCTTAACCTCATTGGCTACGGTCTCTCCGCAATCGGCGGTGGTATCGGTGTGGGTCTCGTATTTGCTGCTTACATCAACGGTGTTGCACGTCAGCCGGAAGCCCAGCGCGTGCTCCAGCCGATCGCGTTCCTTGGTCTGGCTCTGACGGAAGCCCTCGCCATCCTCGGCCTGGTCTTCGCTTTCGTTCTCAAGTAAACCGCTAAGAACCAAGCGAACATTCAGAACCGAGTAGATAAGGACGGGTGAAACATGAATCAGCAGATCATCTCAGCCGCCGCTCAAGGTGCCGCCGAGTCGGCTAATCCGCTCGTTCCCAATCTCTGGGAAATGGGCGTCGTCTTCGCCGGCTTCGTGGTCCTCTTGTACATCGTGGTCAAGTTTGTTGTCCCGATGTTCGAGAAGACCTTTGCCGAGCGCGCAGAGGCGATTGAGGGCGGCATTGCCAAGGCTGAAAAGGCCCAGGCCGAAGCTTCTGCAGCTCTCGAAGAGTACAAGCAGCAGCTCCACGATGCCCGCGCCGAAGCCAACCGCATCCGCGAAGAAGCTCGAGCCGAAGGTGCCCAGATCCTCGCGGAGCTGAAGACCAAGGCAGCAGCCGAGTCGGCTCGCATCACTGAGCAGGCGTACGCCCAGATCGAATCGGAGCGCCAGGCAGCTGTTGTCTCCCTGCGTTCCGAGGTGGGCACCCTTGCCACGACTTTGGCAGAGCGCATCGTTGGCGAATCGCTCAGCGATGACGAGCGTGCCGCCCGCGTGGTGGACCGCTTCCTTGCAGATCTGGAGACCCAGAGCGCAGGTGCAGCTAAGTAATGGCAGGTGTATCGAGCGAATCGCTGACCAAGGCGCTGGAGCAGTTGGAAGCCACGCTTCCGACGGCCTCGCTGCAGTTGGCTAAGGACCTCTTCGGAATCCTGGGAACGGTGGACAGCTCGGCTGGCTTGCGCCGCGCCCTGACTGACCCCTCCCGCAGCGGAGAAGAAAAGTCGGCGCTGGTCAAGCAGCTGGTTGGCGGGAAAGTCTCCGCTGATGCTGCGGAAATCGCGAGTGGATTGGCCAGCTCACGCTGGGCATCGGCACGCGATATCGGCGATGCACTCGAGACTCTTGCCGCCACGGTGGTCATCGCCGTGGCTGAGAACAAGTCGGCCGTTTCTGCCTCCGGAATCACGGGGCTGGAAGAGCTGGAAAACGATCTGTTTGCTTTCAACCAGACCGTTGCTTCCAGCCACGAGGTACAACGTGCCCTGGGAGAGTCGCAGGCAAGTGCCGCGGCCAAGATCAGCCTGGCTGAGAAGTTGGTTCCTGGCGCAAGCCCGGAAGCCCAGCTCCTCATCGCCCAGGCCGTATCGCAGCCACGCGGCGTCAAGCCGAGCAAGCTCATCGACAATTTCGCCAAGCTTGCAGCCAAGCGCCAGCAGCGCTGGATCGCAACTGTCCGCGTTACCCGTCCGTTGACGGATGCGCAGGCCAGCCGTCTGCAGGCCGGGCTTGATGCCCTCTACGGCCGCGAGCTGAAGGTCAACGTCAGCGTTGATCCAACTCTGATCGGTGGAATCCGGGTCCAGGTGGCAGACGAAGTGGTTGACGCTTCCGTCGTAGCCCGCCTGTCCGAACTCCGCCGGCAACTCGCTGGCTAGCCAGACAAGCACAACTTAACTGATACAAACACCGGTCATCGTGAGCAACGATGATCACGAAAACAGGAGAGCAGGGACTGCAGATGGCCGAATTGACCATCAACGCCGACGACGTCCGTAATGCGTTGAACGAGTTCGCGGCGTCCTACGAACCCGGAAACGCAGAGCGCGTAGAGGTCGGCCGCGTGACCGCCGCAAGTGACGGCATCGCCCGTGTTGAGGGCCTTCCCTCGGTCATGGCGAACGAGCTGCTTCGCTTCGAAGACGGCACCCTGGGCTTGGCCCAGAACCTCGACGTCCGCGAAATCGGCGTCATCATCCTCGGTGACTTCACCGGTATCGAAGAAGGCCAGGAAGTCCACCGCACCGGTGAAATCCTGTCCGTCCCGGTAGGCGACGCCTTCCTTGGCCGCGTAGTTGACCCCTTGGGCCAGCCGATCGACGACCTCGGCGAGATCAAGGCCGAGACCACCCGTGCCCTGGAACTCCAGGCTCCGGGCGTGACCCAGCGTAAGTCGGTTCACGAGCCCATGCAGACCGGTCTCAAGGCAATTGACGCCATGATTCCGATCGGCCGTGGCCAGCGCCAGCTGATCATCGGTGACCGCCAGACGGGCAAGACCGCCATCGCCGTCGACACCATCATCAACCAGAAGGCCAACTGGGCTTCGGGCGATGTCAGCAAGCAGGTGCGCTGCGTTTACGTCGGTGTCGGCCAGAAGGCTTCCACCATTGCCGCTGTGCGCCAGACCCTGGAAGACCACGGCGCGCTGGAATACACCACCATCGTGGCTTCCCCGGCATCCGACCCCGCAGGCTTCAAGTACTTGGCTCCGTACGCCGGCTCGGCCATCGGCCAGCACTGGATGTACGGCGGCAAGCACGTCCTGGTGATCTTCGACGACCTGTCGAAGCAGGCCGAAGCCTACCGTGCAGTGTCCCTGCTGCTCCGCCGCCCGCCGGGACGCGAAGCGTACCCGGGTGACGTTTTCTACTTGCACTCCCGTCTGCTGGAGCGTTGTGCCAAGCTCTCCGATGAGCTCGGCGCAGGCTCGATGACCGGTCTTCCGATCGTGGAAACCAAGGCGAACGACGTCTCGGCCTACATCCCGACCAACGTCATCTCCATCACCGACGGCCAGATCTTCCTGCAGTCGGACCTGTTCAACGCCAACCAGCGCCCCGCTGTTGACGTCGGCGTGTCCGTGTCCCGTGTTGGTGGTGCGGCACAGGTCAAGTCCATGAAGAAGGTCTCCGGTACCTTGAAGCTGGACCTGGCGCAGTACCGCGACATGCAGGCCTTCGCGATGTTCGCGTCCGACCTCGACGCGGCGTCACGCCAGCAGCTGACCCGTGGTGCCCGCCTGATGGAACTGCTCAAGCAGGGCCAGTACTCGCCGTTCCCGGTCGAGGACCAGGTTGTCTCCATCTGGGCCGGTACGAAGGGCTACTTGGACGACGTTCCGGTTGAGGATGTCAGCCGTTTCGAGTCCGAGTTCCTGGAGCACCTCAAGCACAAGTCCTCCATCCTGACCACGCTGGCGCAGACCAACGTCCTGGACGACGACACCGCTGAAGCGCTGAAGTCCTCGATCATCGACTTCAAGAAGGGCTTCTTCGGGGAGGGCGACAACCGCTTGGTTGGCGCCGGCCACGAAGAGCACGAAGCGATTTCCGGTGGCGAAGTCGACCAGGAAAAGATCGTCAAGCAGAAGCGCTAGAGCATTGGTTACCGGGCCTGCGGAATCCGCAGGCCCGGTACCTTCGCCAAAGCCTTAGCCGCTGATCCATCGGGATCTTAGGAAAGGAAATGTATGGGAGCCCAGATCCGGGTCTACCGCCAGAAGATCAGCTCGACGACGTCGATGCGCAAGATCTTCAAGGCGATGGAACTGATCGCTACCTCGCGCATCGGTAAGGCCCGCGCCCGCGTTGCAGCTTCGACGCCCTACGCAAACGCGATTACCCGTGCTGTTTCTGCTGTCGCAAGCCAGAGCGAAATCGATCACCCGCTAGTCACCGAGCCGGAGCAGATCCGCCGTGCCGCCGTCCTGGTCATCACCTCGGACCGTGGCCTGGCTGGTTCTTACTCCGCAAGCGTGCTCAAGAAGGCTGAAGGTCTCAACGAGCTTCTCCGGGCAGAGGGCAAGGAAGTCAAGACCTACCTGGTTGGCCGCAAGGCCCAGGCATACTTCGACTTCCGCAGCCGTTCGTACTCCCGCGTGTGGACCGGCGGAACGGACGCACCGGAATTCGAGACTGCCAAGGAAGTCGGCGCCGCTCTTCTCGAAGAGTTCGCCAACGACTTCGCTGAGGGTGGCGTGGATGAGATCCACGTCGTTTACACCCGCTTCAAGTCGATGGTGACGCAGGAGCCCACGGTTGTCCGTCTGCTGCCGCTCGAGGTCGAAGAGCAGGCAGTCAGCGAGTCCGAGCTTCTGCCGCTGTACGAGTTCGAACCGGAGTCGGAGCAGGTGCTTGACGCTCTTCTTCCGCGTTACATCGAGTCCCGCATCTTCGCGGCAATGTTGCAGGCAGCGGCTTCCGAGCTCGCCGCCCGCCAGCGCGCCATGAAGTCGGCAGGCGACAATGCGACCGAACTGATCAAGAAGTACACGCGTCTGCGCAACACGGCCCGCCAGGCTGAGATCACGCAGGAGCTTTCCGAAATCGTGGCCGGCGCCGACGCCCTGAGCGCGTAGTTGCCGGTGCATGGTTCGGCGCAAGCTGCACCTGCACCAAATAGATAAACTTAACCCCACGCCATCTACTGAGTGAAGTGAGAGAGATGACTGCCACCGCTACCGAGCACGCAGCCGCAACGGCCGGCGCCACCGGCCGCATTGCCCGCGTCATCGGCCCGGTTGTCGACGTCGAATTTCCGGCTGACGCAATCCCGTCGATCTACAACGCACTCACCACCGAGGTAACCCTCAACGGTGAGACCAAGACCATCACGTTCGAGACCTCCCAGCACCTGGGTGACAACCTCGTCCGTGCCATCTCCCTGCAGGCCACCGACGGACTCGTCCGCGGCACCTCCGTGCAGGACTCCGGCTCCCCGATCTCCGTGCCTGTCGGCGACGGCGTCAAGGGCCACATCTTCAACGTTCTCGGCAAGCCGCTGGACGTTGACGAGTCCGAGATCAACGCGGACGCTTACTGGCCGATCCACCGCAAGGCCCCGGCCTTCGCGTCCCTTGAGGGCTCCACGGAGATGCTCGAGACCGGCATCAAGGTCATCGACCTTCTCACCCCGTACATCAAGGGTGGAAAGATCGGTCTGTTCGGTGGCGCCGGTGTCGGCAAGACCGTTCTGATCCAGGAAATGATCACCCGTGTGGCCCGCAACTTCGGTGGTACTTCGGTATTCGCCGGCGTTGGCGAGCGTACCCGTGAAGGAAACGACCTCTGGGTTGAAATGGAAGAGGCAGGCGTCCTCAAGGACACTGCCCTTGTATTCGGCCAGATGGACGAACCGCCGGGAACGCGTTTGCGTGTGGCATTGTCTGCGCTCACTATGGCGGAGTACTTCCGCGATGTGCAGAACCAGGACGTGCTGCTCTTCATCGACAACATCTTCCGCTTCACGCAGGCGGGCTCCGAGGTCTCCACCCTGCTCGGCCGCATGCCGTCCGCAGTTGGTTACCAGCCGAACCTCGCTGACGAGATGGGCCTCCTGCAGGAGCGCATCACCTCGACGAAGGGCCACTCGATCACGTCGATGCAGGCTATCTACGTGCCGGCTGATGACTACACCGACCCGGCTCCGGCAACGACCTTCGCACACCTCGACGCGACCACGGAACTTTCCCGTGAAATCGCCTCCCGTGGTCTGTACCCGGCTGTTGACCCGCTGACGTCGACTTCCCGCATCCTAGACCCGCAGTACATCGGCAAGGACCACTACAACACGGCTGTCCGTGTGAAGCAGATCCTGCAGAAGAACAAGGAACTCCAGGACATCATCGCCATCCTCGGCGTCGACGAACTGTCCGAAGAAGACAAGATCGTCGTGTCGCGTGCACGCCGCATCCAGCAGTTCCTGTCCCAGAACACCTACACCGCAAAGCAGTTCACCGGCGTCGAAGGCTCCACCGTGTCCATCAAGGACACTGTCGAAGGCTTCACGGCGATTTGCGACGGCGAGCTGGACCACATCGCAGAGCAGGCGTTCTTCAACGTCGGCGGCCTGGATGACGTCGAGCGCCAGTGGGCCAAGATCCAGGAACAGACCAAGTAGTATGGCTGAGCTCGAGGTTGAGATTGTCGCAGCGGACCACTTCGTGTGGTCCGGTGCGGCCAAGATGGTCAAGGCCCGTACCAGCGATGGTGAAATCGGGATCCTGCCGGGCCACTCGCCGCTCCTCGCCATTCTGGCCGCGGGCGAGCTGGCCATCGAGCCGGTTACCGGAGACCGCCTTGCAGTAGTTGTGGACGGCGGGTTCTTCTCCGTCGACAACAACCGCGTGGTGATCGTCGCTGACAACGCCCAGTTGGGCGATTCAGCTACTGCGGGGATCCGATAGCAAGACCTTGATGGACGACTCTGCTATTCCGTTCATCGCCTTGGCAACGGCGTTTGCGTTGCTGATCTTTACACTGTGCCTCGTCGGGGTGCGCCGCTTCAATCTGCGGCGCGCCCTGGGCACGGTCGACGCCTCCATTTGCACGGCTGGAAACAGCTGGCGGATGGGGGTTTGTCGTTATCAGGACTCGGAGCTTGAGTGGTTCCGCCTGCTTTCCCTTAGCTTCCGTCCAAGACACAGCTTCCGCCGCAGCTCCCTGGAACTCTTGGGCCGCCGGAAGCCAACGGAGGAAGAACTGACGAGGCTGCAGCCCGACGTCGTGGTCGTCGAACTCCAGCACGAAGGCCAGCGGTTCATGCTGGCAATGAGATTTGATGCCTACGCCGGGTTGTCATCCTGGCTGGAGGCCGGCCCCGTGGTGGGCGTCGGCACCTGGCGCTGAGGACAGTGGAATTCCTGTACAACCTGAGCCTTGTTGATGGTCCCTTCTATTGGACCATCTTTGGCGCTGGAATTGCCGGGAGCGCATTCCTTCTCCTGCGATGGGACCGGCGCTGGCTGCTTTCCATTGTTGTGTCGCTTATCGCCGCAAGTGGAGTTGTTGCGGTCATTCATTGGCTACTCGTCAACGTCCTCACCGTCTTCCCGGAGGATCTCCCCTTCGATGTCCTCGCTTGGTCGACGGTTGCCTTTTCCGCGCTGTCCCTCTTCCTTTTTCGGCTTCCGGGTTCCTCGTGGCGCGGCAGGAGCGCCGCAGGGTTCTCGTTCTTCGCGGTCCTGCTCCTCTCCGCGTTTCAGATCAACAGCTACTTCGGGCTTAACCACACGGCGGCTGATCTCTTCGGCCACAATGTTGGACGGATCCCACAGCTTGAGGAGGGGTTCAAAAGGGGTTCTTCCCGAACCCTCCCGGTGTCGCTGCCTGAGGGGGGACTTGTCCGCAGGGCGTCGATCCCCGGAATCGAATCCGGATTCACGGCCCAGGATGCTTTCATCTACCTGCCGCCGGCCTACCAATCCGCTGACCGCAGCCAACTACCGGTGCTCGTGCTCTTTGCCGGCCAACCCGGACGTCCCGCCGACTGGCTGACCGGCGGTCTCCTTGAACCGGCCATGAATACTTTCGCCGCCCGGCACGGAGGCGTGGCGCCCGTCGTCGTGGTGGTCGATCCCAACGGTTCCGATACCGCAAACACGATGTGCATGGATAGCCGGATCGCACGTGCGGATACCTACCTAGCGATCGATGTTCCGCGTTGGATCAATTCGACGCTCGAGGTTTCGGCCGACCCAAGGAAGTGGACGGTCGGCGGGTTCTCCTTCGGCGCAACGTGTGCCGTGCAGATGACTACGCTGCATCCCGAAATCTATCCTTCGTTCATCGCGTTCTCGGGAGAGCGGGAGCCTTCACTTGGCCCGGACCGCCGGCGGACCATCCAGACCGCATTTGGCGGCGACTCTACGGCCTTCGACGCCCTGACACCGTTGAACCTGATGAAACAGCGAAGCTACGACGGGCTTGCGGGCTTCTTCGCCGTCGGGGCCTCGGACGGCGAATTCGTCGGCTACGCCACCGAGCTTGCGGCGGCCGCCCGCACCTCCGGCTTCGACATCCGGCACGCTTCAGTTTCCGGAGCCGGCCATTCGTGGGCGGTCGCCGTGCAAGAGCTTCCTTCCGCCATGGAATTCCTGGCCCCTCGCTGGGGACTCGTCCAGTGAGCACCCAGGAAGCCCGGTTATCCAAGGACCAGGCGACTGATCCCGAAGAAGGCAAACCCGCCCGGAAGATGGTGGCAACGCTTGCCCGGGCCATCCTGGGCAACGTGGCTGCCCACATCGGGGCAATCCCGTTCACCGTGATTGTGCTCGCCCTGTACCTTCTCACTCCCGCGATCTTCGACTCAGATCTCGGGTACGGTCCCGACGTCTTGCGGCACCTTTCAAGCGTGAGCGGCGGAGGATTGAAGTCGGGGGACTGGTGGTCCATCTGGACGTCGATGTTCTTTGCAGCCAACCCCCTCGATTACGTGATGAGCTCGTTGTTGTTTGTCGTGCTGTTGGGCTCTGCAGAGCGCAAGCTGGGGTGGTTCCGCACGGCGGCGGGCTTCTTTGGCGGACAGTTTGCCACGGTCACCGCTTTTCTGTTGGTGGTCCAGTTGGCAGCCTACGCCGACGACGGCTGGCTGGGGCGGATGATGGACGCCAGGACTTCCGGGCCGCTTCCGGCAACCCTCTTCGTCTCGATGGCGGCCAGCGGCCTTCTCCCGACCCTGTGGCGCAGGCGCCTGAGGGCGACCGCTGTGTCCTTGGCGCTCCTCTTGGTCCTGTACGTCGGCGACCCCTCAGCCGTCATGGCCCTGGCCGGAGCCGTGCTCGGACTGGGGGCGGGCCTGTGGCTCCAGCTCGACCACGGGATTCAACCGAGCCACCGGGCGACCAGGCGTGAAACCCGAAACCTGTTGTCCCTCATGGTGGCGATTTTCGGCGTCGGGCCCTTGGTGGCGGGCGCGGTGAGGAGCCCCGCGGGGCCGCTCGCGTTGCTCCGCGAAATGGTCCTGAACCCGGTCCCGACGCTCAACCAGTTACAGGCGAACTGCGGTGGAACCGTGGACATCAGCTGCCTTGAGCTTGGACGCCAGGGCTATCCCGGGCCCGCCGGCGTGGCCCTCGCGGTGGTGCCCGCGTTGCTTCTCCTGATCTGCGCGGTGGGCATGCGCCAAGGAAGGCGCTTGGCATTGAAAATCGCCATCGCCGTGCAACTCGGTGTGGTGGCTTTGTCCTTTGCCTATCTGGTGTTGTTTGCCAGCATTCCGCATTTTCCAGGGCGGGGCCGCACGGTAGTCATGGGCTCCGCGGTGTTCCACATTCTGACCCTCGCCCTGGTTCCCCTTATCCTGGCGGTCCTGCTCTTCCTTTTCCGGGGCAACTTTGTGGTGGGCTCCAGGGCGCCGCTCCGCCGGAAAATGGCATGGCTGGTTGGCGGTACGTGGCTCATCTTGGCGAGTGGCTACACCGGGGCCTGGCTCGGCTCGGGCGGTATGGCGCACGACGGCGGCATCCTCGGCCTCATTGCGGAACTCGCCCGGCAGTATCTTCCCTTGCCCATACCCACGGCCTTCGGTCGAGTGTTCGCGGAACGTAGCGCCGCCGAGTCGATATTGTTCGCGTGGTCCGGGATCATCTTCTGGCTCGTGGCCATGGCAGCGGTGTGGACGCTGCTCCTGAAACGGCAGCACGGGCCCGGCGGCGACGATCCGGCCCGCCTGACGGCCAAGGCTTTGGTCAAACGCGGCGGGGAGTCGCTTTCGTGGATGGCGCTGTGGGAGCCGAACAAGTTCTGGTTCACTCCCGGAATGGACGCTGGAATTGCCTACCAGCAGCACGGAAACGTGGCACTGACCCTTGCCGGACCGTTCGGTGATCCCGCACAAGCCCCTGCCGCGACCGAGGGGTTCCTGGACTACTGTGCGCACCATGCATTGGTGCCGTGCCTCTATTCCTGCACCGAGGAATTGTGGCCGATGCTGCAATCCGCGGGATTTCGCCGAATTGCGGTCGCCCAGGAAACCCGGCTCTCCATCCGTGACCTTGAGTTCACGGGCAAAGCGTGGCAAAACGTCCGTACAGCAAAGAACCGCGCGCTAAAGGCCGGCGTTGAAGCCCGGTGGGGGCGCTATTCGGAGTTTCCGCAACACGTACGCTCCCAACTCGGCGAAGTGTCGGAAGAGTGGGCCGCCAGGAAAAAAGTACCCGAAATGGGCTTTACCTTGGGTTCCCTCGACGAGCTGATGGACGATGAAGTGCTGTGCTGCATCGCCGTCGACCGCAAAGGGTTTGTCTATGGGGTCACCAGTTGGCTGCCGGTGTTTCGTGACGGGCGGGTGATCAGCTGGACCTTGGATTTCATGCGTCGGCGAAGCGATGCCTTTCCTGGCCTCATGGAATTCATGATTGCCTCGGCAGTGCACGAGTTGCGGCAGGGAGTGGAGGTCATTTCTTTGTCGGGCTCTCCTCTTGCCGGCGAGACCGAGGAATTCTCCAGCGGGGAAGCCGGCCTGGCGGGCATTCTCGACCTCGTGGGCAGGACCCTGGAACCTGTTTACGGATTCCGCTCATTGGCCCGCTTCAAATCGAGGTTCCAGCCGGAGTACAGGACTTTGTATATGTACTATCAGGACAGCCTGGAGATTCCCGCGATCGGCGCCGCGCTAAGCCGCGCATATTTGCCGGGGCTATCCGTTCGCCAAACTGCCAGGCTTCTCCGCACCCTGGTCACCTGAAAAGGAAAAGGGGTCCCGCAGCCTGTGCGGAACCCCTTCCCTGAACCTGCCAAGCAGAATTCAGGCAGTCAAACTAGACGGCGGTTACGCCGGTGGCCTGCGGGCCCTTTGCGCCCTGACCGATCTCGAACTGAACACGCTGGTTCTCGTCGAGGGTGCGGAATCCGCCGGTCTGGATCTCGGAGTAGTGGACAAAGACGTCGCCTTCAGCGTCGTCCGGGGTAATGAAGCCGAAGCCCTTTTCAGCGTTGAACCACTTGACGGTGCCCAGTGCCATTTTTGTTTCTCCTCATTGTGGAACTATTAAGTCCGGCACACCGCGTGCCGGCCTTGGTTACTCCGCGAGAAGACCTGGTATTCCGTCCAAGCAAGGCCTGGTTGGCTTCGCAGGAGCTTCACGCTCGCAACACGTCTTGCGAGCATGAATCACACCTACACAAAGACTGCTACAACACTTTCATGGCGGATAGTGGAGGTCAACGGTCTGCTGGGGAATTCCGACAAATTTTAAGTAAAAAGAAGGTAACGGAAGAAAGCGCGCCGGCCACGGGATCCGCCATAGGGAGCACGCAAATTCGGCCTAGGCCAGCCAATCCCCATTGCGCAATACGCCAGCGAGTTGAAGCTCCTTGTCCACGACGACGAGATCGGCCCGCAAGCCCCTGCGAAGGCCGCCAAGTTCATCGGAGAGCCCCAGGACCGCGGCGGGAACCGCCGTCGCCGAGGCAACCGCGTCGGCGAGCCCGACGCCGGCCGCAACCGTGCGCCTGACGACGTCGAGCATGGTGGCGGTGCCACCCGCGATGGATCCCGTGGCATCCAAGGTAGCGACGCCGTCCGTCACGGTCACGGGGGAGGGGCCAAGCATGTAGTTTCCGTCGGAGAGTCCCGCCGCCGCCATCGAATCGGTCACGAGGACAACGTTTGCTGCGCCTACCAGCTGAAAGACGGTTGCGACCGTGCTTGGGTCCAGGTGCGTGCCGTCCGCAATCAGTTCCACCACGGCCTTGCCTTCCTGGGCCGTGCGAAGGGAGGCGGCCACGGGGCCGGGGGAGCGGTGGTGCATGGGAGGCATGCCGTTGAACAAGTGCGTGACGGTGGGCAGAGAGCTGACGCCGTCGAAACCGGCGGATTCCAGGCCCTCGCGCGCCGCAGTGAGGGAGGCTGCCGCCGTCGCGTCGTCGCAATCCGTGTGGCCAAGGGACGGCGTTACTCCGTGGAACGTCATCAGGTCCACGAGTGCCGCGGCGCCCGGAAGCTCTGGGGCATAGGTCATGGTTGCAAGCTTGCCTGCAGCGGCTTCAACGAGCTCCGTCATGAGGTCCAGGTCCGGTTCCAGCAAATAAGCAGGGTTCTGGGCGCCGCATCGTGCATGGGAGAGGAAGGGCCCCTCAAGGTGGATTCCCGCTACGAGTCCTTCATCGGCCAGGCGCACGAAAAGCTCGATGGCGCGGAGCAGGTCCTCCCGGGGCGCCGTGACCATGCTGGCGAGGAGCGTGGTGGTTCCGGAGCGGTGCAGGAAATCGATGGCCTTGCGCGCCGACGATTCATCAGCCCCGGGGAAGTCGCCTCCATTGCCGCCATGGCAGTGCACGTCCACGAATCCGGGAACGATATACCGTTCAGCGGGGAAATCGGTCCGGGGAGTTTCCTCGAACCCCTCGAAGGCTGCTTCGTGGAATTCGGCGGCCGGCCCGGCGAAGGCGATGCGGTCGTCTTCCACCGCCACCAGGCCATCTTCGATCACCGCACCGTCGCTGACGATGGTTCCGGTGATCAGGTGGCGCACGGGCGCAGAAGAAGATACAGGCCGGTCTGGGACAGTCATGTTTTGATTCTAGTTGCCGGGGCCCGCGCCTGGCCCGGTTTAACCGGGATGAAGGCCGGGACCGCTAGAACAAGCGGGACTCGCTGTCGTCCACGCCCCGCATCGCGTCATAGTCCAGGGTGACGCAGTCGATTCCGCGGTCGTTGGCAAGGACCTTCGCCTGCGGCTTGATCTGCTGGGCGGCGAAAATGCCCCGCACCGGGGCCAGCAGCGGATCGCGATTGAGAAGTTCGAGGTACCGCGTGAGCTGCTCGACGCCGTCGATGTCGCCGCGCCGTTTGAGTTCGACGGCGACCGTCCTGCCGTCGCCGTCGCGGGCGAGGATGTCCACCGGACCGATGGCAGTGAAGTACTCGCGCCGGATGAGCGAATAGCCGGCACCAAGTGTTTCGATCTGCTCGGCGAGCAGTCGCTGAAGGTCGGCCTCGACGCCGTCCTTGATGAGCCCGGGGTCCGTTCCGAGGTCGTGGGACGTGTCATGGAGTTGCTCGTAGATGTTGATGATGAGCCGGTCATCGGTCTTGGCCGACTGCACGGTCCACTGCTCCACCACGCCTTCTTCCACTTCGGTCTCTTCCGGCGTCGTCACCCGGAGGGTTGCGGGCGGGCTCATCCAGTTCAGCGGCTTGTAGGAGCCGCCGTCGGAGTGGACCAGCACCGAACCATCGGATTTGACGAGCAAAAGCCGGGTGGCAAGGGGGAGGTGGGCCTTGAGGCGGCCAACGTAATCTACGGAACAACGGGCTATGACGAGTCGCACCCGCTCCACTTTACTTCCTCTGCCGCATCCCCTGCCCCGCGCAACTAGCGACTGGGGCAGAATGGAGTCATGCCCCGCTCCAACCGCCCCCGACGCACCGAATCAGCCAAGGCAAGCTGGAAACGGACAGGCGAGTCGCCGGAACTGGACCTGGAACGTGCCCGCTCGGGCATTGCCCGCAGGGAAAGCGCCCCCGACGGCGACTGGATGGTCCGGACCATGACCGCACGCAATGCCGAGAAGACGTATATATGTCCCGGCTGTTCGATGGCCATCATGCCTGGCATCGCCCACCTGGTGGTGTGGTCCGAGACGCACCTCTTCGGCGACGCCGCAGGCCTGGCGGAGCGCCGCCACTGGCACAACAACTGCTGGACCGGCCGGACCTACAGATACCGCTGAGCGCTTAAGCTTGGAAGCATGAGTTTCGATCCCGCTTCCCTCGTTTTCAGCCAGCCGGAGTCTGCCACGGACATCAGGGCATCCACCGTTTTGCCGGCGCACCGCGAAAACGTGGAATTCCGCACCGAAGACGGCAAGTTGCTTGTGGGTGAGCTGGCGCTGCCGGAATCCGGCGAGATCTCGGCGACCCTTATTACCCTGCACCCCCTGCCAACGCACGGCGGATTCATGGATTCGCACGTTTACCGGAAGGCGTCCTATCGGCTTCCGGCGCTGGCCGGCGTCGCGGTTCTGCGCTTCAACACGCGGGGAACGCATTCGCCCCGGGGTACCAGCCAGGGGCACTTCGACGAGGGCATCGGCGAGCGGTACGACGTCGAGGCTGCTGTTCGCTTCGCTGTGGAGCGCGGGCTTCCGAACCGCTGGTTGGTGGGCTGGTCCTTCGGCACCGAGCTGGCCTTGATGTACGGTGCGGTGGAACCGGTGGCTTCCCAAGTGGAGGGCGCCGTCCTGCTGTCTCCGCCGCTGCACCGTGCAACGGACGTGCATTTGAAGGAATGGGCTGCTTCGGGAAAGCCGCTGACGGTCCTGGTTCCGGAACACGACGACTATCTTCAGCCCGCCGAGGCCGCGGAACGATTCAGTTTGGTGCCCCAGGCCCGGGTGGTGGGGATCGACGGCGCCAAGCACTTGTGGGTCGGCGAGAAGTACGCTGCCCGGGTTTTGGACGAGATTGTGGACGACGTGACGAAAGCCGGTGCAGGACCCCATGGCTTGCCTCGCCAGTGGGCAGGCCCAGTGGCCACGGCCTAATGGCTACGGTTTAACAGTCACCGCTTAGTGGCGGTCCTGGCGGACGATGAAGACTTCCTTGATCAGCAGCATGATGGCTGCGGCCGTCGGGATGGCGATCAATGCACCGAGCACGCCCAGCAGGCTGCCGCCCGCGATCACCGAGATCACGGCGACAGCACCCGGGACGGCAACTGCCTTCTGCATGATGCGCGGAGAGATGAAGTAGGCCTCGAACTGCAGATAGGCGAAGTAGCAGATGGCGTAGATCACGGCGGTCTGCCAGCCGGCGGTCAAAGCTACCAGGATGACCACCACAGCGGCAATCAGCCCGCCTACCAAGGGGATGAAGGCAAGCAGGGCAACCACGAACGCCAACAGGACGCTGAACGGAATGCCCAGGATGCTCATGACGATGAACGCGAACAGCGCGTTGAGCAAGGCAACACAGACCTGGCCGATCACGTAGTTGCCCACCGAGCGCGTGATTTCTTCGGATAGCGCTTCCACCCGGGGCCTGCGCGAGCGTGGTGCGAGCCTGTATCCCCATCTCTTCATGGCAGGCAGGGCACCGAGGAAGTAGAGGCTGAGGACCAGGACGATCAGGGTCCCGAAGACCCCGTTGGCCACCGTGGATCCGAAGCCGACGACGCCGCCGAAGATACCGCCCATGGCGTCCGGGTTTTTGACGAACTTGTCGAGTTCCTGGCTGATCTTGTCGCGGACGCCGAATTGGCTGTCCAGGGAGCGGAAGAAATCCGAATCCACGAAGCCCCGGATCCAGTCCGGAGCCTGCCGGACGATCTGTGAGACCTGTTCCACGATGGTGGGGATCAGGGTGGCGAAAAACGCCGCCACTCCGGCAACGAGGACCCCGACGGCGATGACGACGCCGGCCGGGCGCGGCACCTTGCGCTCTTCGAGCCCGCGGACCACAGGGTCAAGTCCCAAGGCAATGAACAGGGCCGTCACGATCCACAACAGCAGTTGGGCGGTGTTGGTGCCGATGTAGTACAGCATGAGGGCGACGCCTACGCCGGCCGTGCCCATGAAGCCGACATACAGCGGGTGTTGCGCGGACATCCTCGGGCCAGGGGAACCGAAGCGCGGGCCGTCGGATTCATCCAAGGCGGGTTCGGCGGTTGCATCGTGCTCAAGTTCGGGAGGCATTTCGAAACGGACCCGCGGTTGGGCGCCGGGAATGGGCTGGCGGAGGCGGCGCACGAAGGACGCCATCAGGCCCTCGCCGTGATCCCTGCCGTCGTGGGCAGACCCATCATCCAAGCCACCCGGGCTGGTGCCGGGCCCTTGTTCGGCGGGTGTGGGATCCTTGCGCTCTTTCACGTGTTTCAGCTGCCTTTTCGTTCCGCGGTCAGGCTCGAGGGGTGCCCGATGTCATGTTGTTCGCCACACTATCAGCAGGCCGGAATTGCCGAATTCTAGAGGGTAAGCCCTCCGGCGGGAAGCCCTCTGGGAGGACCCCGAACTGACTCCTTGGTAACAAAACCGTTACCCTTGAAGTTCAACGACCGCTGATGATTGGTATTCCTGTGCGATTGAAGACTGCAGTTTCGCTGGTGCTGCTTGGCCTGCTGACACTGTTGGCCGGCATTGGCCAGCTGACCTTTTGGGCCCCGGCCGAGACCGTAACCGCGTCCGCCCCTGGCGACTCCAAAGCCGCTCCGCTGACGGTGATCACCCAAGACGTGTTGACCCACAAGGGAGGTCCGAGACAGATCAGCGTCAAGGGCGACGGCAAGTTCGTGTTGGCTGTGGGACGTCCGGATGACGTCGATGCGTGGGTCGGCAAGACCGCCCACAACACCATCAACGGCGTCTCCGAGGACGGCAAGTCCCTCCAGCTTGCAGGCACCGACGGCGAAGCAAACGCCCCCTCTCCTGCCGGATCGGACTTGTGGGTGCAAACGGAGAACGCCGACGGACAGCTGGAGTACACCTTCACCCCTCCCGCGAGCGGCAACTGGTCACTCCTTCTGGCGAGCGACGGAACCAAACCGGCGCCGTCGTCGGTCTCCATTACATTCGCCAATGATGCCACCATGCCGTGGGCCGTACCGCTTATCGTCATTGGCGCGATCCTCATTGTCGCGGGTGCGGCGTTGCCGTTCGTCAGCAAGTTCACCAAGGGCCGGGGCGGCCGCCCCAACGGTCCGCGGGGCGGCGTAACCACCGGAAACTCCCCGGAGACCGCCAGCAAAGGCACCGCCGATGAAACCGACAAGGACCCCCTGGGCGAGGACACACCTGCCGGGGACGCACCTGCCCAGGACACCAACAAAGGCACAGCCGCGGGTCCCGCACTTCGTATTTCGCTTGTAGCCGCAGCTGTTGTGACGGCCCTCGTCGGTGGCACCGCGGCAGGTGCCCAAGCGGCCGAGACTCCTTCTCCCTCCGGATCCGCGGCGCCGGGCTCCGGATCCGCGACGGCGAGCCCCGCGGGGACCGCCGGAGCGCAGAACGTCCCCGTCTTGGTGGACGCGCAGCTCAAGCGCATCCTGGACCAGGTCGCCGGCGCCGTGGCGGCCGGAGATGCCGCACGCGATGCCTCCAAACTTGCTCCCAGGGTTGACGGCGCGGAACTGCAGGTGCGCACGCAGAACTATAAAATACGGTCCCAGGTTGCTACTCACGAGGCGCGGATGCCCGTCCGGTCCAGCAAGTTGCTGGGCAGCGTCATCTCCAACCAGCGAACCTGGCCCCGCACTGTGATCGCCCTGACCCAGGGCGATGGCAACGTGGTTCCCCAGGTCCTGACCCTCGTGCAGGCCTCGCCGCGGGAGAACTACAAGCTGAAGAGCACTTCCCCGCTTCAGCCGGGAACGTCCTTCCCGGCGATCCCCTTGGGCGGAACCGCGCAGTTGGCGGCCGGAGACAAGTCCGGGCTGCAGTACAGCGGGACCGAGGCGATGGCAGCCCTGGGCGATCGCTTGACCAAGGCCGATTCGGCATTCAAGGACAAGCTCGTGGAAGGCACCAACTCGCCCTACATAGCCGATGTCCTTGACTACCAGGCGAGCACGGTCAAGTCCGGTACCAACGGCAATTTCACCTTCACGCACACGCCCTCTCCGACGGATACGGCAGTGTTCCGCACCTCCGACGGCGGCGCCGTGGTGGTGGGAAAGCTGAACTTCGATTTCACCAGCAAACCCAAGTCGGATGGAGACACGCTGACCGTGGACAAAGCCGCGGCAGTGCTCGCGGGCGGGGATTCCACGAAAGTCGGCCTTGTGCAGACCTTCTCGGAGTCGGTAGCCGTTTACATTCCGCCGGCAGGCTCGACCGCTCCCATGAAGCTCGTCGCCGCGGTCCGCGGCCTGGTGGGAGCCAGCTTCCAGTAGGCAAATGCTGTCGGCGCAGCGGCTAGAGTGGACGGTATGAGTTCGCCAGGATCCCGTCCCGTCTCTCCAGCCGCTGCCAGCCAGCTCAACCTGCGCGGCGCCGTCGACCTCTCTGCATTGCGGCGCCCTGCGCCGGCGGCACCGAGCGGTGCCCCGGCTGCCTCCGGCGGAAGCCCGGGAAGCGGCCAGCCCCTTCGCGTAGATGCCACCGAGGCCAATTTCCAGGACCTCGTCCAGCTCTCCGCGCAGATTCCCGTCCTTTTCCTCTTGTGGTCCAATCGCTCCTTGGAGGCCTCGACCCTCCTCCATAGCCTCGAAGGCGTCGTCGAAAGCTACGCCGGCAAAGTGGTGCTGGCCGCGGCGGACGTGGACGCGTTCCCGCAGCTTGCGCAGGCATTTCAGGTCCAGGCTGTCCCCACCGCCGTCGCGGTCCTGAAGGGCCAGCCCGTGCCGCTCTTCGAGGGGCCCGCGTCGGACCAGGAAATCCGTGCCCTCATCGATGAACTCCTCAAGGTGGCCGAAGCCAACGGCGTAACGGGCAGCATCGGCGCTGGCCCCGCTGCTGCGGAGGCCCCTCCTTTGCCGCCGCTGCACCAGGCAGCCTTCGACGCCATTGAAGCGGGGGATTACGCCGCCGCCGCCAGTGCCTACCGCCAGGCGCTGGCCGAGAAACCGGCTGACGCCGAGGCGAAGGCCGGACTTGCCCAGGTGGAACTCATGGGCAGGATTGAGCTCCTGACGGCAACGGATGCCGAAGCCATGCGTCAGCGTGCGGCGGAGGAGCCGGACGATATCGAAGTACAGCTCACAGTGGCCGACCTCGACATCTCGGGCGGACACATCGAGGACGCGTTCAACCGCATCATCGCATTCATTGGCCGCAACTTCGGGCCCGAGCGCGAGACGGCTCGTGTGCGCCTGCTGGAGCTGTTCGACGTCGTCGGCATTGCGGACCAACGCGTTGCCAAGGCCCGGCAAGGTCTGGCGCGGGTCCTCTTCTAATGACGCAGCCGGCGTTGTTCAGTCCGCTTCAATTGCGCTCCTTGACGTTGCCGCATCGCGGCTGGGTTTCCCCGATGTGCCAATACAGCTGCTCGCCCGACGGCGGGGGCGGCGTGCCGAACGATTGGCACCTGGTGCATCTTGGAGCATTTGCCACGGGCGGCGCGGCGCTCATCCTCACCGAGGCGTCGGCCGTCAGCCCGGAGGGCCGGATCAGCCCGCGGGACGCCGGACTGTACACGGACGAGCAAGCGGGCGCCTGGGAGCGGATTGTGGACTTCGTCCACCGCAACAGTGCGGTGGGCGGCAAGATCGGCGTCCAACTGGCGCACGCCGGCCGCAAGGCTTCCACCTATTGGCCTTTCGCCGAAGAGAGCGGATCCGTAGCGGAGTCCGACGGCGGGTGGGTTACCCGCGGCCCCGGAGTTGAGGCCTTCGCCGGGCTTGCAGCTCCTCGCGCCATGAGCGAGGCGGACATCCACGCCGTGATTTCGGATTTCGCCGCGGCGGCCGGACGGGCTGTGGACGCCGGGTTCGACACGGTGGAGATCCACGGCGCGCATGGCTACCTCCTGCACCAGTTCCAAAGCCCGCTCATCAATAAGCGCGAGGATTCCTGGGGAGGCAGCGAGGCGGCACGAAACCGCTTGATGCTTGCGGTCGTTGACGCCGTCCGTGCGGTCATTCCGGATTCGATGCCGTTGCTGCTGCGGATTTCCGCCAGTGATTGGGCCGAGGGCGGCATCGACATTGACGCCTCGGTGCGTCTCGCGAGGGCCGCGGCCGAGCGCGGCGTGGACTTGGTGGACGTCTCCAGCGGGGGTGCGGTGGCCCATCAGCGGATCAAGGCCGGCCCGGGATACCAGACGGGATTCTCCGAACAGATCCGGCGCGAAGCGGGAGTTCCCACCGGAGCCGTCGGATTCCTGACATCCTCAGGACAGGCCGAACACACTGTAGCTACGGGCCAAGCCGACGGTGTATTCATGGCACGGGCAGCCCTCCGCGATCCGCACTGGTGGCTCCGCGCGGCATTTGAACTCGGCTTCCCCTTGGATTGGGCGCCGCAGTATCAGCGCGCGGTTCCACGGCACAGCTTCTAGGAGCTAGTCCTTTGGGATGAGGCGGATCCGTAAAGGCGCCCCGTAGTTCCCCCTCCGGGACGACCCCTGGCGCGGCCCCCGGGGCTAGGCTGACTGCATGACTGTCCAGCTTCCCGGTTCCCCTCCCACATCCCCGGTGCCCGCCTTGGCCCTGCGCGGACTGGCGAAACGCTTCGGCGGCAAAATCGCCGTCGACGGCATCAGCCTGGACGTCCCGGCCGGCTCCTTCTACGGCGTCGTTGGTCCCAATGGGGCGGGCAAGACCACCACGTTGTCCATGGCCACCGGCCTCTTGCGGCCGGATTTCGGGACGGCCTACATCCACGGCGTGGATGTGTGGACGAAGCCGCTCGAAGCCAAGAAGCTGATGGGGATACTGCCCGACGGCGTCCGCCTCTTCGACCGCTTGACGGGTGAGCAGCTTGTTACTTACGCCGGCTTGCTCCGCGGCATGGACAGGGACGTCGTTGCCCAAAGGGTGGGAGAGTTGATGGCCGCCCTGGATCTCAGCGCCGACGCCGGCACCCTCGTGGTGGACTACTCCGCCGGCATGACGAAGAAGATTGCCCTCGCGTCGGCGCTCATCCATGCGCCCAGGCTGCTGGTGCTGGACGAGCCCTTTGAGTCCGTGGATCCCGTCTCGGCAGCCAATATCAGGGGAATTCTTGACAACTATGTGGCCTCGGGAGGGACGGTCATCGTCTCGAGCCACGTCATGGACCTTGTGCAGCGCATGTGCGACCACGTAGCCGTCGTGGCTGCCGGCAGGGTCCTCGCCGCCGGTACCGTCGACGAGGTCCGCGATGGCGCCACGCTCGAGGACCGCTTTGTGCAGCTCGTGGGCGGCGGAAACCAGACGGGGGGCCTGGAATGGTTGCGCACCTTCTGAGCCTGAAGTGGCGGCTCCTGCTGAACGGCTTTCGGCGCAGCCCCGGCCAGCTTGTGGGAATCGCGATCGGAGGGCTCTATGCGCTGGGGGTCGTCGCGACCCTCGTGGTGACGCTCGTCGCCCTGCGGTGGGCCGACGCCGAGACGGCCCACACCGCCGTCGTCCTCGGTGGCGCCGCCGCGATCCTTGCCTGGGCAATCGTTCCCCTGATGGCCTCGGCCGCCGATATGACGCTTGACCCTTCCCGCTTCACGACGTCGGCGATTCCCATGCGCCAGCTGCTGGCCGGGCTTACCCTCGCCGGATTCATCGGATTGCCGGGCTTGTCCACGACGATTGTGGCCTTGTTCACTGCGGCCACATGGTGGCGCAGCGTGCCGGCGGCGCTCGGCGCCCTGCTGGGTGCCGTGCTGGGCGTGCTGAGCTGCGTGGTCCTGTCGAAAGTCATCACGACGGCGACTGCAAGCCTCGCGGCCTCCCGCCGTTTCAAAGACGTGAGCAGCATTGTGGTCTTTGTGCCACTCGTGCTGATGGGACCGATCGTAGCCGGCGTCTTCAGGGGAGTATCCGGTTCCACGGGCTATCTCCCGGAACTTGCCCGGACGGTCTCCTGGACTCCACTCGGAGCTTCCTGGTCGCTTGGCGGGGATCTGGCGTCCGGAGATATTGCCGCCGCCGGCCTGAAGGCAGTGATCGGCCTCGCCACTCTCCTCGTGTTGTTTGCCGCCTGGAATGCGTTGCTCAAGCGGGCGCTGGTCACTCCGCCATATTCGGGTGGATCAAGGAAACGCGGCGGCAAACTTGGCTTGTTCGGACTGCTGCCGGCAACTCCCACCGGTGCCATTGCCGCACGCTCCCTCAGCTACTGGGTCCGCGATCCGCGCTACGCAGCTTCGCTGATGGTGGTCCCGTTGTTGCCCGTGATTTTCCTGTTCCAGTCAGCGCAGTCCGGAAGCTACTCCATGCTGGTGATTCTGGGACCCATGGCCGCCTTTGTCCTCGCATGGTCTATTTCCGCGGATGTCTCCTACGACAACACCGCCTTTGCCTTGCATCTGGCCACCGGGGTCCGCGGCATTCACGACCGGCTCGGCCGGGCCTTGGCCTGCCTGGCATTCGCCCTCCCGGTGGTGTTGATCTTCGCCGTCGGGCCCTTTTTCCTGACCGGCGACTGGGGCTGGTTGCCCGGTGTCCTGGGTCTTTCCCTCGGTGTGCTGTTCACCGGCCTGGGCCTGGCCTCCATCGTGTCGGCACGGTACACGTCCACCGTGCCGTTGCCCGGTGACAGCCCGTTCAAGAAGCCGCCGGGAAACGTTGCCCAGACACTGGCGGTCCAGTTCGGGGGAATGGCAGTCTTGTTCCTCCTCGTCCTTCCGGAGCTTGTCCTGGTGATTGTCCAGTCGGTCACGGGCGATCCACTGTGGGGATGGATCAATCTGGCAATTGGTACGGTTCTCGGAGCGGCATTGTTCGTTGCGGGTGTCCGGATCGGCGGCCGATGGCTTGACCGGCGCGGGCCGGAGCTCTTCGCGCAATTGAGCGTCAACCGTTGATTCCATGAACGACAATGACAAGTTATGGGACATGGGATAACCTCGAGTTTGAACCAGTCGATCCGGGAAACACAGCTAGAAAGGTCGTGGACGATGGAAGTTGTCATCCTTCCGGGAAGCAAGCAGATCGGGGCGCTTGCCGCGGATGCCATCGAGGCGCTGCTCCTCCGAAAGCCGAATGCCGTTCTGGGCCTGGCCACAGGGTCCTCTCCGCTCCCTGTCTACGACGAATTGGCGCGCCGCCATCAGGAAAGGGGCCTCGACTTCAGCCAGGCACACGCCTTCGCCCTTGACGAATACGTGGGGCTCGAGCCTGGCCATCCGGAGTCGTACCGTGAAGTCATCCGCCGTGAATTCACGGACCGCGTCAACATCGACCCCTCCAACGTCCACAGCCCGGACGGTACCGCGGCCGACCTTCCCGCGGCCTGCCAAGCGTACGAGGACTCCATGCGCGAACTCGGCGGCGTTGACTTGCAGATCCTCGGCGTGGGCACCGACGGCCATATTGGATTCAACGAGCCCGGCTCATCGCTCGCTTCGCGGACCCGGATCAAGACGCTGATCGAGCAGACCCGCAAGGACAACGCACGGTTCTTCAAGAGCATCGACGATGTTCCCCACCACGTGGTCACACAGGGTTTGGGAACCATCATGGATGCCCGGCACGTGGTCCTGATCGCTACGGGTGCCCAGAAAGCCCAGGCCGTCAGGGACTTCGTCGAGGGGCCGGTTGCGGCCATTTGCGCGGCATCAGTGCTGCAGATGCACCAGCACGCCACCATCTTGATCGATGAGGCTGCGGCGTCCTCGCTCAAGCTCGCCGACTACTATCGCCACACCTATGACAACAAGCCGAAATGGCAGAGCATCTGACACGGTGCATCTGATCGCGAAGCTGCAGCGGCTAAGATGGATGGCATGACGACGCTGCCTCCGGACCCATTCGAAAACGATCCCATGCGCGAGCTTTCCGGAGCCGGAACTTCCACTGCAACCATTGAGCGCGAGGAATTGCGCCAAGAAGTGGAACCCGGTGACCGGGAGCGTTTCTCGCACTATGTCCGCAAGGAAAAGATCATGGAGTCCGCCCTGACGGGCGAACCCGTGATTGCGCTGTGCGGTAAAGTGTGGACCCCTGGCCGGGACCCGCAGAAGTTCCCGGTCTGCCCCGAGTGCAAAGAAATCTATGAAGGACTTCGCCCGGGTAACGACGGCGGAGACAAAGGCGGCTCGGGCGGCTCCAAGTAGCGAGTAAGCCCCAGTAGTCGGGTATTTCCTGGTAGTAGGCGGGGGAGCGCTTTCCCCTGCCTGTGTGCTGCCCTGCGTGATTCGGCGCATTCGGAACAGATTGGTGTTTTTTGTGGTTATTTGGGTTTCGCTGGCTGCAGCGGCCTTGCTTGGAATCGTTGCTGGTCGGGGGGAATCCGCGTGACTGAAACACTCTTCGGCGGCCCGGCGCTGCCTCCGGCCTATCCGGAACGCGCAGCCTGGGGAACCGCCCCGAAGCTGCGCGCCTGGCAGCAGGAAGCGCTGGACCTGTACTTGAACGCGAGCCCGCGCGATTTCCTCGCCGTGGCAACGCCGGGCGCGGGTAAGACCACCTTCGCCCTGCGGATTGCGTCCATGCTCCTTGACAGCGGAACCGTGAACCGCGTGACGATCGTCGCCCCAACCGACCACCTGAAACGGCAGTGGGCGGACGCCGCCGCCAGGGTGGGCATTGCCATCGATCCGAACTTCAAGAATGCGGACGGCCAGCACGGCCGGGGGTTCGTCGGCGTCGCAGTGACGTATGCGCAGGTGGCCAGCAAGCCCATGCTCCACCGGGCCAAGACCGAGGCAGCCCGCACGCTGGTCATCCTCGACGAAATCCACCACGGTGGCGAAGCGTTGTCCTGGGGCGACGGATTGCGCGAGGCATTCGATCCAGCGGCTCGGCGCCTGGCCCTCACAGGAACGCCTTTCCGTTCCGACACCTCACCCATCCCCTTCGTGGAATACGCCGAAGACCGTGACGGCATCCGCCGCTCGAAAGCGGACTACACCTACGGTTACGGCAATGCCTTGAGGGACCACGTCGTCCGTCCCGTGCTGTTCATGGCGTATTCGGGCCAGATGCGTTGGCGCACCAGCGGGGGAGACGAAATGGCGGCTTCCCTCGGCGAGGCCGCCGTGACCAAGGACATCACCTCCCAGGCGTGGCGGACCGCGCTGAACCCCAGCGGCGAATGGATCCCCGCCGTGCTTGCTGCCGCTGACAAGCGCCTCAGTGAAGTGCGGCGCACCGTGCCCGACGCCGGCGGTCTGGTGATTGCCACGGATCACGACGACGCCCGCGCCTACGCTGGTCAGCTCAAGAAGATCACGGGTCAGTCGCCCACCGTGATCCTGTCCGATGATTCCAAGGCTTCGCACAAGATCGAGGAGTTCACCGCCAGCGACAAGCGCTGGATGGTTGCCGTCCGCATGGTGTCCGAAGGCGTCGACGTCCCCAGGCTTTCGGTCGGCGTCTACGCGACGTCCACCTCCACGCCGCTGTTCTTCGCCCAGGCCGTGGGCCGCTTCGTCCGTGCCCGCAAACGCGGGGAAACGGCGTCGGTCTTCCTGCCCTCCGTGCCACCCCTCATGGCCTTGGCCAACTCCATGGAAGCCGAGCGGGACCACGCGCTGGACCGGCCTGAGAAGGAAGATCCGGACGGCCTCTTCAACCCCGAAGAGAACCTGATGGCTGAGGCCAACCGCGAAGAGAAGGCCTCGGACTCCCTGGAGAAGGGCAAATTCGAGGCCCTCGATTCGCAGGCATCCTTTGACAGGGTGCTGTTCGACGGCGGCGAATTCGGTACGGGAGCCGATATCGGCTCCGAGGACGAACTTGATTTCCTCGGGATCCCCGGGCTGCTCGACGCCGAACAAGTGGGAACGTTGCTCCGGCAGCGGCAGCATGACCAGCAGTCGAGGAAGAAACGCCAGTCTCCGTTGGCTGCCGCTGCGTCACCCGCGGTTCCGGACCACCGCATGCTGATGGACCTGCGCAATGAGCTCGCAAAAAACGTCGCGGCCTGGTCGGCCCGTACCGGCACCCCGCACGGCGTCGTCCACAACAAGTTGCGCGAAGTGTGTGGCGGACCGGCAGTCGCGCAGGCGAACGAGGAGCAATTGCAGTCGCGCCTGCGCAAGCTCCAGGATTGGTTCATCGGACGGAAGTAGAAGTGCTTGGCAGGGCTCCTGCCCTTAGCGCTGCCCCAGCTCGACGCCGTTTTCTTCCAGTTCCGCGTAGGTCTCGTCAAGATCTTCCGCGATTCCGGCGGTGAGTTCACCGATCACCGTCACCGAGTAGCCCGCCTGCACGGCGTCCAGCGCGGTGGCCCTGACGCAGTAGTCGGTCGCGATTCCCACCACGACGACTTCTTCCACTCCGTGGCTCTGCAGCCAGTCATCGAGCCCGAGGGCGTCCTCGTCCAGCTCGACGGAGGGGACGGCGCCGGGTGCGAGTTCGCCCATGGGCACTTCGTCTTCGGGCGCCAGGACTCCTTCGAATCCCGAGTAGGCGGCCGTGTACTGTCCCTTGCGGAAGTAAGCCTGGACGTATTCGGCGTCGAGATCCGGGTGGAGCTCGGCGCCCTTGCTCCCGGCGCGGCAATGCGGCGGCCAACTGTCCACGAAGTCCGGAGTTTCCGAAAAATGGCTGCCCGGGTCCACGTGCCAGTCCTGCGTAGCCACGACGTGGTCGAAGTGCTGATGGTTCGCGTCCAGGTATTCGCTGATAGCAGCCGCCGTGGCGGCGCCACCTTCCACGGCGAGGGAGCCGCCTTCGCAGAAATCGTTCTGGACGTCCACGATAATCAGGGCACGGGACATTCAGTCCTCCTCATAGACGGTGGGGATTGCCGGCTCACCGCGCTGCAGCCTGCGCACTACCGGAGGCAATTCGGCCATGGTGGCAGCGTGGCGTTCCTGTGCCCGGACTACGCCCTCGTGTCCGGTCCATCCCGGGAGCAGTTCACCGTTCTTGATGAACTGCTGGAGCAACTGGCGGTCGTTGCCATCGTCTTCCGGGCGATGTCCGATGCCTACGATCTCCTGGGTTGCGATGCCGAGTTCGTTGAGCTTGCGCAGGGCGTATTTGCGGCCGCCCACGCTGGCCTTGTTCTTGGCTACCTTGGCCACGGGAACGAATTCCCCGGCATCGTTGGTCCGGCTGACGAGCTTGTAGACCATGCTGGCGGTGGGCGCTCCCGATCCTGTGACCAGCGAGGTGCCCACGCCGTACACATCCACCGGGGCCGATTGCAGGGCCGCGATCGCGTATTCATCGAGATCCGAGGTGACGACGATCCGGGTGTTGATGTTGCCGAGGTTGTCCAGCAGCTCGCGGACCCATTGGGCTTGGGCCACGAGGTCTCCGGAGTCCAGCCGGACGGCCCCGAGTTTGTCACCCGCGAGTTCCACCGCGGTCCGTACCCCGACCTCGACGTCGTACGTGTCCACCAGGAGCGTGGTTTCCGGTCCGAAGGCGGCGATCTGGGCTTCGAAGGCCTCGCGCTCGGTGTCGTGCAGGAGAGTGAACGAGTGGGCGGCCGTGCCCACGGTCTTGATGCCGTAACGGCGTCCGGCTTCAAGGTTGGAGGTGCTGCCGAAACCGGCGATGACCGCGGCGCGGGCTGCCGCCGTCGCGGACTCCTCCTGGGTGCGCCGGGAGCCCATCTCGATGCAAGGCCGGTTGCCGGCCGCGCTGGTCATCCGGGAAGCAGCAGAAGCAATCGCGGTGTCATGGTTGAGCACGGACAAGATGTACGTTTCCAGGATGCAGGCTTCCGCGAACGTTGATTCGACGATCAGGATGGGCGAGCCGGGGAAGTAGGCCTCGCCCTCCGGATAGCCCCAGATGTCGCCGGAAAACCTGTAGTCGGCGAGGAAGTCCAGTGTTTGCCTGTCAACGACTTTGTGCTGATCGAGGAACGCGAGCTCGGCATCGCCGAAACGGAAGTCCTTGATTCCCTCAAGCAGCCGGCCGGTGCCGGCGACGATGCCGTAGCGGCGGCCGTCGGGCAGGCGGCGGGCGAAGGCCTCGAAGACCGAGCGCCGGTGCGCCGCGCCCGAATGGAGGGCGGCTTCCAGCATTGTCAGCTCGTAGTGATCGGTATACAACGACGTGCGGGGGTGGTCCCAGGCGACGGATCTACTCACGAATTCACTCTAGTCCCCACCGCCTCCCACGTCTCGCTTCGCTCAACGCGGGGCCCTCGGCGGTGTGGGCCCACCCACCGCCTCCCACGTCTCGCTTCGCTCAACGCGGGGCCCTCGGCGGTGTGGGCCCGTCATTAGCTCGCCCATCCATCACCATTAGAATGGACAGATGACCACTACCGTCGCCCCCGGCATTTATGCAGCCACCTGCACAGTGACAGACGCAGGCTTAAAGGGAGAAGAACGGACGGACATCTCGGAGCAGTCGTCCACCGACCTCCTCAGTGCTGCTGATATCCCTTGGAACCTGGTGGTCTGGAACGACCCCGTCAATCTCATGAGCTATGTGAGCTACGTGTTCCAGAGCTACTTCGGCTATTCCGAGGCCAAATCCAACAAACTCATGCTCGAGGTCCACAAGAAGGGCCGTTCCATCGTGGCGCACGGAGGCAAGGAACAAGTGGAGCAGCACGCGGTTGCCATGCACGGCTACGGTCTGTGGGCAACGGTTGAAAAGGCAAGCAGCAGCGGCGACGGCCGGGGACGCAAGGGCGGCGCACGTGGCTAAGGCTTTCAAGTACGGACTCAAGGGCATCACCGGCTATCTTGAGCCCGCCGAGCGCGAACTCCTGCGCGGACTCGTGGATGATGTCATTTCGATGCTGGAACCGGAGCTGTCCAGCAACGAAGATCCCCTGACGGCTTTGATCGGCCTGGATATGAACGTCAAGGAACCGTCCGATCGCGCCCTTTTGCGGCTCTTGCCGAACGTCATGAAGAATGACGACGCCGCGTCCCTCGAGTTCCGCCAGCTCACCGAGCGCTCGCTGCGGGAAGGAAAAATCGGCGCCCTTCGAGCCGCTGCCATGGGCCTGGACCGCAACGAGCTCGTCCTCACCCCGGAGGAGGCGAAGCTCTGGTCCATGGCCCTCAACGATGTTCGTTTGGTGCTGGCGGAGCGCCTCGATATCCGCGACGAAGCGGATGCCGACCATGTCCATGCCATGCAGGACTGGTCCCAGGCCGAAGACGTGGAGAGCTACCTGGCGCTCGTCTACAACTTCACCACGTGGCTCCAGGAATCGTTGGTCCAGGCCATGATGGCCTCGATGGACCGGAAGCCCTGAGTGGGGCTTGTGGGCGTCCGTGTGACAAAACAGACACGAGGCCCCCGCCACATGTCGTCGCTGCAGCACATGCCTTGGCTTATTCTCTAAGAATCATGAACTCAGCATCGGACGCGGTATCGGATGGGGAGAGCGCCGCAGCGGCGTTGGAATCCCAGCGCACGCCGGAAACACTGAACAGCACAGCACCCAACCCCTTGCTGGGATCACGCCCCATCGGTGTCTTCGATTCCGGAGTCGGCGGACTCACCGTGGCACGGTCCATCATCGACCAATTGCCCCATGAGTCGATCATCTACGTGGGAGACACAGCCAACGGACCCTACGGGCCGCTCCCCATCGCCGAAGTCCGGGCCAATGCCCTCGGCGTCATGGACGAGCTCGTGGACTCCGGCGTGAAACTCCTGACCATCGCCTGCAACTCAGCCTCGGCCGCCGTCTTGCGCGATGCCCGCGAACGCTACACGGCCCGCTACGGGATTCCCGTCATCGAGGTCATCCAACCCGCAGTCCGCCGGGCGGTGGCCGCGACGAGATCCGGCAGGATCGGCGTGATCGGGACATCGGCCACAGTGGGTTCCCGCGCTTACGAGGACACCTTTGCCGCAGCCCCGGACCTCAGCATCACCTCGGTAGCCTGCCCCGAATTCGTGAGTTTCGTGGAGGCCGGCATTACGACCGGCCCCGAGCTGCTGGCCGCGGCCCACGAATACCTGGAACCGCTCAGGGAAGCCGGCGTGGACACCGTGGTGCTCGGCTGCACGCACTATCCCTTGCTTACTGGCGTGATCTCCTACGTCATGGGGGACGACGTCACTCTTGTGTCGAGTGCCGAAGAGACCGCCAAAGACGTTTACCGCGCCTTGGCCACCCACGGGATCCAGCGGACCGATGCCGGCTTGCCCCGGCACGACTTCATGGCCACCGGCGACGCCGTCCAGTTTGAGACCCTGGCGCGCCGTTTCCTCGGCCCGGAGGTCCTGTCCGTGCGCCACGTGGACCATGTGGCCGCCCAGTACCCGACCGGAAGCCTCGCCCGCATCACCCCGGAAATGTTGGAGGCCGCCCGCGCGGGCGGCCATCATGCGAGGACGTCCAATTTCGTTGACCCCGCAGCCTTCACAGTGAACGAATTCGGCGCGGCCCGCGGAGGCCGCATCCAGTGAAACTGACCATTGTTGGCTGCACGGGTTCCTTCCCTGGTCCCGGCTCTCCGGCGTCGTGCTATCTGCTGACCGCGCACGACGGTGAACGCCAGTGGAAGATCGTCATGGACCTCGGCAGCGGCGCCCTCGGGGCCATCCAGCGGTACACGGACCTCGAAGACATCGACGCTATCTTCCTGACCCACCTGCACCCGGACCATTGCATGGACCTCTGCGGACTGCACGTAGCCGTCCGCTGGAAGCCGGGCGGTTGGGGACGGGACAGGATCCCCGTCTGGGGGCCCGCCGCGACGGCCGACCGCATGGCCACCGCCTACGGCCTTGAGCTGGACCCCGGAATGCACGAGGAATTCGACTTCAGCAACTGGAGCGAACGGCAATCCGTGCAGCTCGGACCCTTCATCGTGACCCCGTATGCCGTGAACCACCCGGTGGAAGAGGCCTACGCTTTGCGCGTCGAGGTCACCGAGCCGGACAAAGAAGGCAAAGCGGTCAGCAGGGTCCTCACGTACTCGGGGGACACAGACTCGTGCCAGGGCCTTGAGGACGCGGCCCGCAACGCCGATCTCTTCCTCTGCGAGGCCGCCTTCGAAGAAGGGCGCGACGACGACATCAAGGATGTGCACTTGACCGGCAAGCGCGCAGGCCAGGCAGCGACAGCCGCCGGAGCCCGACGCCTCCTCTTGACCCACATCCCGGTCTGGACATCGCAGACCAAGGTCATGGCCGAGGCGCGGCCCGAGTTCGCCGGCGATGTCGCCGTCGCGGTTGCCGGAGTCCACTACACCGTCTGAACCCGCAGTCCAGCGGAGGCCGGGGGATCGCTAAGCTTGCAGTATGACTTCCGAAGCCACATCTGTCCCCGTCATCCGTGCCGACGGCCGCACACCCGATCAACTCCGTCCCATCAGCATCACCCGCGGTTGGTCCAAGCAGGCCGAAGGTTCGGCCCTGATCGAATTCGGCAACACCCGGGTGCTGTGCACGGCTTCCCTGACCGAGGGCGTTCCGCGCTGGCTCAAGGGCGAAGGCCGCGGCTGGGTCACGGCCGAATACGCCATGCTGCCGCGGGCCACGAACACGCGTTCCGACCGTGAGTCCGTCAAGGGCAGGATCGGCGGACGCACCCACGAAATTTCGCGCCTGATCGGCCGCTCGCTGCGTTCCATCATCGACACCAAGGCCTTGGGCGAGAACACGATCGTCCTGGACTGCGATGTCCTGCAGGCCGACGGCGGCACCCGCACCGCCGCGATCACCGGGGCCTACGTGGCGCTCGCCGAAGCGATCCGCTTCGCCCGTGAGAACAAGATGATCGCCAAGAACGCACAGCCGCTGATCGACACCATCGCTGCCGTTTCTGTGGGAATCATCGACGGTATCCCGATGCTGGACCTGCCCTATGTCGAGGACGTGCGCGCCGAAACCGACATGAACGTGGTGGTCACGGGCTCCGGCAAGTTCGTGGAAGTCCAGGGCACCGCCGAGGGAGCCCCCTTCGACCGCGATGAACTGAATGCCTTGCTGGACCTTGCCCTTATCGGCACGGGCGAGTTGGCAGCCATCCAGCGTGAGACCCTGGCCGAGGCCCCGTGAGCGGGGCAACTGCGCCGCGACTCGTCCTCGCCACGCACAACAAGGGAAAACTGCGCGAACTCAGGGAACTCCTCAGGGGGCAGGTACCGGGACTCGACGTCGATACGCAAGTGATTGACGCGGCTGCGGCCGGTGCTCCCGACGTTGCCGAGACCGGCGTGACGTTTGCCGAGAACTCCCTGCTCAAAGCACGAGCCGTGGCTGAAGCCACGGGAATAGTGGCGATTGCCGATGACTCGGGGTTGGCCGTGGACGTCCTGGGTGGAGCTCCGGGCATCTTCTCGGCCCGCTGGTCCGGCCGGCACGGTGACGACGCCGCCAACCTGCAGCTCTTGCTGGCGCAACTCTCGGACGTCCCCGACTCGCACCGGGGAGCCGCGTTCGTCTGCGCGGCGGCACTCGCTGTACCGGCCGCCGTCGACGGCGGGGCACGCGAGGTGGTCGAGTACGGCCAGCTGGAAGGCACTCTCTTGCATGAGCCCCGCGGCGCGGGTGGATTCGGTTACGACCCCGTGCTCCAGCCGCAGGGACTGGACCGCAGTTGCGCGGAGCTGAGTTCGGAGGAGAAGAACGCGATCAGCCACCGTGGCAAGGCGTTCAGGGCGCTGCTCCCGGCGATCGTGGACGCCCTGCGCTAGAACCTGCGCCAGCATTAACGAGAGAGGCACCCCGCAGACAAAGTGCGGGGTGCCTCTTCTGTTGAAGCAACGGGCCTAGCGCTCGCCGTGCTTTCCGGCTTCGCGTCCGTCGACCAATTCTTCGGCGGGTTCTGCTCCGCCGTTCGTTGGCTTGCGCTTGGCCAGCAAGCCGCGGATGACTTCCACGGCCACGGGGACCACCGAGATCAGGACGATGACCACGAAGATGATGTCGAGGTTGTCCCGGACCCACGGAACTTTGTCGCCGAGCAGGTAGCCGAGCAGCGTGACGCCACCGCCCCAGAGCACCGCCCCGATGACGTTGAAAATGAAGAACTTGCGCTTGTCCATTTGCGCGACGCCAACAATCACCGGGACGAAGGTGCGGATGATGGGCACGAAGCGGGCCAGGATCAGGGCCTTGCCGCCGTGCTTTTCGAAGAAGGCGTGCGCACTCTCGACGTTTTCCCGCTTGAACAGCTTGGAATCAGGCTTGTTGAAGATGGCCGGTCCGGCTTTGGAACCGATGAGGTAGCCACTCTGGTTGCCGATGATCGCGGACACGATGATGAGGGCCGCGAGTGCCCAGATGTTGAATTTGATGGTATCCGTGGCGACGAGGAGCCCAGCGGTGAAAAGCATCGAGTCGCCGGGCAGGAAGAAGCCCACCAGGAGTCCCGTCTCGGCGAACACGATGCCGCACACGAGAAGGACTACCCATGGCGCCAAGGCGGGGTCGGCCAGGAAGATCTGGGGGTTCAACCAGTCGGGGAGGAGCGCGGACATATGCGGCTGCACCGGTCCTGCACCCACCAAAGCGGATACGGCAAAGTCGTTCATCGCAGAAAGGGTCACCCTTCAAGGGTACGGGACAACCGCCGTCGGGCCCTTGACACATCCGCTGGGGGTGTCTGACAGACACTGCCTCCACTCGCCCGACATGCGTAGCGTGGTGGACGTGGGCAGAAATGACGAGAACTTCTGCGTCCGCAGCTAACTGAACATGAATGACGAGGAAGAACTTTTTGATGCGCGACGTAGCTATACCCGAAACAGCGGCGACGGCCGCTCCTGCGTCAGCCCCGGTGTTCCCGTGGGGCGGTCTCCTGATCCTCGCGGCAGCAGGCTTCACCGCGGTGACTACGGAACTCCTCCCGTCCGGGCTGCTGCCCCGGATCAGCCGGGACCTGGGAGTAGACGAATCGGCCGTAGGTTCCCTGACTGCCGCCTATGCGGCAGTTATCGTCTTCACGGCGCTTCCGTTGTCCAGGCTGCTCGGCGGACGGGTTCCCCGCAAGGCGCTGTTGATCGGGACCGTGCTCGCGTTCGCACTCAGCAACGTACTGTTGGCGTCAAGCCCGAGCCTGGGATTGGCAGTTGCCGCGAGGCTCCTCGGGGGCGTCGCCCACGGCATGCTGTGGTCAAGCATGGCCCCCTACGTTGCCAGGATCGTCCCGGCGCACTCGGTCGGAAGAGCAATGGCCATGGTCTTCAGCGGTAACAGCATCGCGCTCGCCGTCGGCGCTCCGATCGGCACGCTCATGGGCTCGGTCCTCACCTGGCGCGCCTCTTTCCTGATCCTGGCCGGAGTCGGCGCGGTTCTCGCTTTGCTGGCCATTTGGGTACTCCCCGCAGCCCCCGACGAGGACGGCCATGCGACGCCGACCCTCCGCGGAGCTCTGAAGCTGCCGGGCGTGATCGCCGTGGCCACAGCTTGGCCGCTCTTGCTTTTGGGCCACTTCACGCTCTTCACCTACATAGCGCCGTTCCTCCACGTCTCCGGACTGCCGGATGCCTTCACGAGCATTTCGTTGTCCGTGGTGGGGGCTGCCAGCCTCGTGGGGATTTGGATCGCCGGCCTCACCGCCGATTCCCATCCGCGGCGCTCCCTGATTTCCGCGGTCGCCCTGCTGGTGCTGGCCTTCGGCCTCTTGCCGCTGCTTGGCGGCACGTGGGTGGGTGAGCTTGTGCTGGTGACCGTGTGGGGAACCGCCTTCGGGGCCATCGGCATCTACAACCAGGCAGCTATCCTTCGCGCCGGCGGAGAGCACAAGGACGCCGCGAACGGCTTGACCGTGGTGACCATTCAACTGGGCATCGCCGTGGGCGCCGGATATGGCGCCCTGGCCCTGACCGCTGTCGGCGCGCTGTGGGTGCCGTTAGCCGCAGCCGTCCCGACGGCGGCAGCGCTCGCAATCATCCTGGCGAGCCGCCGCGGCGGCTACCCCGCCGGTCCCCGGGAGACGAAACTGACGAGACGTCGGTAAGTCCCACCGGTGCTGCGCACGGCGTCGCAGGCACGGCCCGCATCGGGGAAGAGAAGATAAGCATGCTGATAATCTTGTGTCCAGGCGGCTGCGTTGGCGTATTTCCCAGCCGCGGACCACACGTCTGGCCACAATCGGAGGAACGAGATGAACGTCCTGATCAAACTACTTGGCCTGGTGGTGGGCATGGGCGCCGGAGTTGCGGCGAACAAAGCCCTCGAGGCCATCTGGAGCAAGTCGACCGGAAAGCCCGCGCCGAAGGATGCGACCAATCTGGAGGACTCCTTGCCTGGAGTGCTGCTGTTCGCCTTCGCCGGGGGCGCGGTAGGGGCGGTCATCCATGTCCTGACCCAAAGAACAACCAAGAAGGCCCTGACCAAGCTGCAGGAGACGGCGGACGAGGTCTGAAAGACGCTCCGGGGCAGGGGGCGGCCGTCACCGGCGCCATTGGGGCCGCTTTCCACCTGTAACCTTGACCAGTGGCATTGGACTTTACGGCGATCGACTTTGAAACTGCGAACGGCTTCAGGGGTTCTCCGTGCTCGGTCGGCCTGAGCAAGGTCCGCGGCGGCGTCGTGGTGGAGGAAGCCTCCTGGCTCATGCGGCCGCCGGAAAACCACGACCACTTCGAGTACCACAACACCCGGATCCACGGCATTCGAGCCGAGGACGTCGCCGGGGCTCCGCGCTTCGGCGAACTCTTCCCTGAAATCGGGGCTTTCATCGGCGGGGATATCCTTGCCGCCCACAATGCCGCGTTCGATCTGGGCGTGATCCGTTCCGGACTCGAAGTTTCCGGCCTGCCTGGCCCCGCTTACGAGTACGTCTGCACGGTGATGTTGTCCCGGCGCTGCTACTCCTTGGTATCCAATTCGTTGCCCTACGCCGCGGAGGAGGCGGGCGTGCCCCTCGTGAACCATCACGACGCCGCGGAGGACGCCCGGGCCTGCGCCGGAATCCTGGTGGACATCGCGCACAGGAACAACGCCAACAGCATCGCAGAGCTCTACTTGTCCCTCGGCCTGGCCATTCCCAAACAGCAGGCCTTCCAGCCAGGAGACGGACTGTCCAAGCAAACGCTCGCTGCGCTCGCTGGGGCCGGTGGAGGGCGCGACGCGGCCGCGGGCCGGTCCGGCGTCGGGAATGGTGCCGGCCAGCTTGGACGCGCCTGGAGCAATTGGCCTGAAGAAGGCGACAATCCGGAGCCCAACCCTGCAGCGGAACCGGGCCACCCCCTGTTCGGGCAAACGGTCGTTTTCACAGGTGAGCTTGCGATTGCCCGGCCGGAAGCGAAACAGCGGGCAGCGGAGATGGGTGCGCGTCCGGAGAGCCGCGTGACCGGAAGGACAACGGTCCTCGTGGTGGGCGACGGCTTCGTGGCAGGCGATCTCCGGAACGGTCGCCTCACTGGCAAAGCCAAAAGGGTCCTGGAATTGCACAGCCGCGGCCAGCAGATCGAGGTGTTGTCCGAGGGGGAGTTCCTGCAGATGGTCGGCGGACGCTAGCCGCGCCAATATTCACACGGAGCAACAAAGCTTCCCGTTGTGTCGCGGCGCTCCTAGCCTTGAGCCATGACACAGGGAAGACAGGCTGACACTGCAGCGTTCGCCGTAGGAACGCCGGCTCCGGCGGCCACCGGATGGCGCGCCGTCTTCGCTTTCCCCAATCCGGTCAACGAATACGCCGCGAGGATCACGGCCGGCCTGGTGGTTGTTGCCGCAGTGGCCACCCTCGTGAGCGGCGTCGGCTGGGGACTCGTGCTGATCGCGGCCGGCTTCTGGCTGCGGGTGTTGTTCGGGCCGAGGATCTCGCCGTTTGCCCTGCTATCCGTCAAGGTTTTGGCTCCCCGAGTTGGCCCCGCCAAACTCGTCCCGGGGCCGCCCAAGCGTTTCGCACAGGGAATCGGCGCGGTGCTCAGCACGGCGGCCGTGGTCCTGTTCTTCGCCGGTTTCGCCTTAGGTGCCTGGATCCTGCTCGCCTTGCTGATCGTCGCGGCGTCCCTCGAATCGTTTGTGGGATTCTGCCTGGGCTGCGCCATTTTCGGGATCCTGCAGAGGCGCGGACTCATTCCCGCGGACGTCTGCGAAGCGTGCAACAATATCGCGCTTCGCAGGCTTTGAACCGTTTGGCTCTTAGCCCACTGTGACGGCGATGAGCCGTTGCGCCATCCCGCGGATCACTTCCGGGGCTTCAAGGGCTTCAAGCCAGTCCGACGGTAGTGCCTCTTCGCCGTGGAGCGCCCCAAGGATATTGCCCGCGATCGAGGCGGTGGAGTCACTGTCACCGCTGTGGTTCAGCGCCACGGTTATGGCCTGGCGGAAGTGGGCGGCCGGATCACTCCGTGTCTCCGCTGCCCGCGCGGTCGCCAGCACCGCATAGAGCCCGACGGCGAGTGCCTCCTCCGCGACCCAGCCCTCGCCCAGTTGCGCGGTGAGTTCTTCCGGGCTGAGCAGCGTGCCGGTGGAAGACAGTTCCAGCGCCTCCCGGAGGCGCCCCAGGAGCTCGGGGGCTGGATCCGGCAGTGCTGACACCACGCTCAGGGCATGCTCAGCCGCAGTCCGCACATCTGAGCCCGCGGTCACCTTGTGCACGAGCACGCTGAAGGCACCCGCGCTTTGCCGTGCCGAAGGGTGCCCGTGGGTCAAGCACGCGGCATCGGTGCTCAGCTTGTAGACCGCGGCCTCGGAAATATGCGGGACCAGGCCAAAGGGAGCCGAGCGCATGACCGTGCCGCAGCCCTTCGATTCCGGATTGACGGGCCGGAACTTGGTTCCCATCTCGCCCGTAGAGAGTCCGCTCAGGCACGCCTTTCCCGGGTGCCTGCGGTGCCGGAGCACCTCCTGGCCGTCGATCCACCGCGGTTGGGGAACGGGGGCGGATGCCGGCAACGCGACGCCCTGGCTCGCGAGCCATCGCAGGTAAGCCAGCCAGAGACATGCAGTTTCATCCGCGGCTACGCCGTCGTTGGCCCACTCCAGGGCTTCCACGAGGCCGTCGACCGTGTACAGCGTCATCTGGGTGTCGTCCGAAAAGTGGGTGCCGCCGTCGAGCTGGCCGAAAGAGGTGAGGCCCGCTGCGCCGAAGCGGGTGCGGATGGTGGCTACGTCGTCGAACTCGACGGCGTAGCCGAGCGAATCGCCCAAGGCACCGCCCAGCAGGCAACCGTTAACCCGGGACTCGAAGGATGGCACGGCGGAGGGGGATGGTTCAGCGCTCATAGTGGTAATTTACCGTGGCTGCCCGGCCGGTCTTCACCTGCCCGCTGATACGGTGGCTCGTGAACCAGGAGGCAATGATGCGTGAACCCGCGTGGCGGAAAACCGGAAAGACCCCGGACTACAGATTCTCCCTCGCAAATGAGCGGACCTTCCTCGCGTGGATCCGTACGTCGTTGGCCCTGTTGGCCGGTGCCGTCGCCATCGACCAGCTTGCTCCGAACATCGCGCCCCAGCCCGTGCGCATTGTCTTGTGCGTCGTTCTTTCCATGATCGGCGCGGGCCTCGCGACGCTCGCCTACCGCCGGTGGGCGCAGATGGAGGCGGCCATGCGGAACGACCAGGCCCTGCCGTTCTCACGGGTCATGCTGCTCATGACCATCGTGGTTGCGGTGGCGGCATTCACTTTTGCCGTGCTGATCCTGGTGGCGCGTTGACTGTTGAATCCAGGGATCCGGGGCTGCAACCTGAGCGTACAACGCTCGCTTGGCGCCGGACCCTGATTTCGCTCCTGGTGGTGGATCTCTTCATCTGGCGCAGGTGGTTGACGGCCAAATCCGGTGCGGGGCAACTGCCCACCGGGATACCGGGGCTCGACTACCAGGGAATCTGCGCCTTGACCGCCGCCGCAGCGACGATCGTCCTCGGCTGCGTTGTGTGGGCCAGGTCCCACCAGTTGCACCATGGCGCGGAGGAAGCGTCGGCTGTCTTGATGCTTGCAAGCGCCGTGTCCATCATCGCGCTTGCCGGCGCTGCGGTCGCCGCAATCGCCTTGGGCGGCTAGGCTCGGATTCAGGAAGCGTCCAGACTCGGCTGACAGGATGCTGCGGGGCAAGAAAGCGGTCCGCCGCACGGCTTCTTGCCTTGCCCGGAGTGTCCGCCTCCGCAACAGACCACCCGAACTTCGAACAAAGGAATCCTTCGACATGACCACAACTGTGTCCGCTCCCTCCTCCCGCGGAACCCGGCTCCTAGCCCGGGCGTCCGCTGAAGCTCTGGGGACGCTGTTCCTTGTGGTTATTGGCTTGGGTGTGTTGATCTTCATCAACCCCCAGGCGGTTCCGATGCCGGCGTCGCTGGCCAGCGGCCTGACCGTCACTGCTGCCATGTTGGCCTTCGGTTACCTGTCCGGCGGCCACTTCAACCCGGCCATCACGGTTGGTCACCTGGTTGCCGGCCGGATGAAGCTTGTGGATGGGGCCGCGTACCTGGGGGCCCAGATTGTGGGCGCTTTGCTGGGCGCGTTGGCGATTTTCGCCGTCGTCCGAACTGTACCGGGGATCACGGACAGCCGGACTGTGTTTGACACGGCGACCTCCGGCTTCGGTACGCACTCCAGCTTCCAGGTTCCCGTGACCGGCGTGATGCTCATTGAGGTCCTCGGCGCCGCGCTCCTGGTAGGGGTCTTCCTGGGTGTCACCGCTCGACGCAATCCCAGCAAGCTCGCAGCACCGTTCGCCGTCGGCCTGACAGTCGCGGTCTTGCTGCAGCTTGGCCAATCCACGGGCAACCTTGCCTTCAACCCCGCACGTGCCACTGCCTCCGCAATCTTCAGCTCGAGCTGGGCAGTGGAGCAGCTCTGGCTCTTCTGGGTCGCACCGCTGGTCGGAGCGGCGATCGCAGGCCTCATCTTCCGCGGTTTCGGCGAAACCACCCCGGTTGCCGTGGCTGAGGTCGAGGAGCCGTTGCCGGCCGACGGCTGGGAGGAAAAGTCCGACGACGACGCTGAAGCGGCTGTCCCGGAAAGCGCGGCCGAGGTTTCCACGCCCGCTGCGGAGTCCGCCGTGGCACCCGTCGAAGAGAAGCCAGATGTCGACCCGGCCCGCGATTTCTTCGACGGCAAGCGGGGCTGACGCAGGAATTCAGCTGTCCGGAAGGCCCTGTTACGGCCGGTGCCGCCGCGCCGCACCAATAATGTCGGGGCCTCCAGTTAGCTTGAAAACATGAGGCTTTTGCACACTTCGGATTGGCACCTGGGACGCTCGTTCCATGGCGTCGGGATGCTTGACGCCCAGCGCAACTTCATTGAGCAATTGCTCGCAGTCGTCCGAGAACAGTCGGTGGACGTCGTCTTGATCGCGGGCGACGTCTACGACCGTGCGCTGCCTGGCCTGGATGTCGTGAAGCTCCTCGACGACGCCCTCGTACGGATCACGGATGCTGGAGCCAAGGTGGTGCTGACCAGCGGCAACCACGATTCCGCGATCCGCCTTGGTTTCGCTTCACGCCTGCTGGAGCGCGGGGGAGTCCACTTGCGGACCCGCGTAGAGGATCTCGATTCGCCCGTCCTGTTTCCCCTGGATAGCGACCACGGTGCAGCTCAGCCGGGTGCGCCCGTGGTTGCCGTCTATGGAATTCCGTACCTTGAACCGCGGCTTGTCGCCGAACGGCTCGGCACCCAAACCCCGAGCCACTTTGACGTCACGCAGGCCGCGGTGGAGCTCATCCGTGAGGACATTGCCCGGAGAAGCGAAGCGGGGCCGGTGCACTCCGTTGTGCTGGCACACACCTTCGCGAGCGGCGGCATCACCTCGGACAGCGAACGCGATTTGAGCATCGGCGGTTTGGGGGCAGTGCCCCTGGATCTCTTTGATGGCTTCGGCTACACGGCCCTCGGACATCTGCACGGGCGGCAGGAACTTTCGGAGCGCGTCCGGTATTCGGGTTCGCCGCTGGCGTATTCGTTCTCCGAGGCCAGGCATCGGAAGGGTGCGTGGCTGATTGATATCGGCGTCGGCGGTGTTGAGAGCGTCGAGGAAGTTCTGTGGAAAGCACCACGGGAGCTGGCGATTCTCCGGGGGAAGCTCGCTGAGCTTCTGGAGTCGGAGGAGCATTCCTGGGCTGAGACTGCGTATTGCCAAGTCACCCTCACAGACTCCTCGCGGCCTGCGCAGGCCATGGAACAGCTGCGAGCCCGGTTCCCGGACACGCTGGTGCTGGGCTTTGACCCTGAAGACGCCGCGGGAAAGGTCAAAGCCAGCTACAGCAGCAGGCTTGCGGAGGCCGAAGACGATCTTGGTGTTTGCTGCGGCTTCCTCGACCATGTGCGCGGGAGGCCGGCTGATGAGACTGAACTTTCCGCCCTTCGTGAAGCCTTGGAAGCGGTCCGGTTGGAAGGGGCAGAGCTGTGAGAATCCACCGCCTTGAAATTGAGGCTTTCGGGCCGTTTGCCGGGGTTCAATCGATTGATTTCGATCTGTTGGGCGCCCAGGGCCTGTTCCTCTTGAACGGTGCCACCGGCGCGGGAAAGACGAGCGTGCTCGACGCCATCTGCTTTGCGTTGTACGGCTCGGTACCGGGCGCCCGCCAGGACGGAAAACGCTTGCGCAGCGACCACGCGGAACCGGCTGCGGAGCCGCGGGTCGTTTGCGAATTTTCGGCGCGCGGAAGACGCTTTGAGGTCACCCGCTCACCGGCGTGGGACAGGCCAAGTGCCCGTGGACGCAAGGGCTTCACCACCCAGCAGGCCAAAACCCTCCTGCGTGAACGGGTTGATGGCTCGTGGGAAGAAAAGGCCTCCCGCAACGACGAAGCCGGCATGGAAATCGGAGATGTCCTGGGGATGGATCGGGAACAATTCACCAGGGTGGTCATGCTCCCGCAGGGAGACTTCGCGGCTTTCCTGCGTTCCAAGGCGTCCGACCGGCTGGATCTTCTGCAGAAGCTCTTCGGAACCCAGCGTTTTGAAGCGATCGAGCAGCAGTTGGCACTCCAAGCAAACGCCGCGCGCGCAGAAGTGCAGGACAACCAGAACGGACTTAAGCTGCTCGCGCAGCGGGCAGAGTCCGAGTTCGCGCAACTCGGCATTGACGAGGCGGCTGACCCGGATCTTGATGACGCAGGATCCAACGCAGGCTCCAACTATTCCACGCCCGAACTCCGGCTCGGGACCCTCGAGGCCCGGGCCCGTGCCGAATCTCTCAAGCGGCAACAAGCCGCTGGCTCTGCCGAAGCCGTCCGGCTTCAGCTTGCCGACAAGCTCAACTCCGCGCGGGAACGGGTCCAACGGCACGCGAAGCTCGACGCCGCCACTCGCCGGCGCGAAGTCCTCGCCACACGTGCGGCTGAAGTGAAGGAATTCCGCGAGCGGCTTGGACGCCACCGTAAGGCCGCCGTCCTCGGCGGACAACTCGACGCCGTCGACCGCTCTGCCAAGGCCTTAGACATCGCGGGCGCGAAGGCGGAGTCGGCGACGGCGAAGCTGCTTGCCGCCTCTCTTGACGCAAGCGAGCCGGGCACGTCGCTGGCGAGGATTCAAGAGACCATGGCTGTCGTTGAGGCCCGGGTCGGGGACGAACAGAAGCTCGAGGACATCACTGCCAGGCTTGATGCCCTCGACGTCGCTGCACGGCAGCGCGAGTCGGCCAAGGCAGAGCGGTCCCTTGCTCTGGCCGGGCTTCGCTCGGATGCGGCTGTTTTGGAAGGTGAGCTGGGCCCGCTGGAAGCGGCCGCTGTGGAGCTGCCCCTCCGGGAAAGCGAAGCGGCAGCAGCGCAGAACACCGTCAAGACAGTTGCCCGTTACACAAGCGCCCTGGATTCCCAGTCCGCGGCAGTGAAGCGCCACGCTTTTGCACGCGCGCTTTCCCAGGACCTCCGGCAACTCTGGCTGGATCTCCGCGAATCCCGGCTGGCCAATGCCGCCGCCGAACTCGCCGCAAAGCTGAACGACGGCGATCCATGCCCCGTCTGCGGAAGCGCCGAACACCCGTCCCCGGCAGCCGCAGGGCTAACCGCACTGGCCCTTGCGGAGGAAGAGCAATCCGCCCACGAACGCTATGACGAAAGCGAGCATGAACTTCTCCAAGCGGCAGGCGAGCTGGCGGCCGCCGAGCAGGAAGTTGCCGTGCTCGCCGCCCAGGGCGGAGGCATCGATCCCAAGGAAGCCGCTTCGGCGGAGGCCTTGGCCAAAGACGCCCTGGCCTTGGCGCGTTCCGCCGTCGACAGCCTCAAACGTGGCAAGGCAGAGCTCGCCCGCATGACGGAGCGGATTGCCCGCTTGGAGGAAGAACAAGTCCAAGAGGACACCGCTGCGGCGCAGGCCGGGTCCACCATGGCCCTGCTGGGTGAGCAACGTGAGTCCCTGGAGACCTTGCTTTGCGGGCTGCGTGATGGCTTCGACACGCTGCACGAGCGGATCGATGCCCTGACCGGGCATCGCGAACTCCTGCAGTCCGCTGTCGCCGCGGGAGTGCAACTTGAACGTGCCCGGGAGGCTTTGGACGATGCGTCTGCGGCCTTGGAAACCGCCCTTGCAGCGAACGGATTCGACACCGCGGATGCTGCGCGCCTCGAAATCCTCGACGAGCAGCACGCTGCAAGGCTCGACGAAGCCATCAGGTCCGCGGAGACCGAGAGCGCCCGGCTCGCAGAGCTCTTCGAGTCCGAGGATCTCGTTCTCGCGGCCAAGGAAGCCCAGATCGGTGAGGTGCCACTGACCGCCGTCGAGCTCGCAGCCCTCGAACAAGACGCCGGACGGGCGGAAGAAACAGCCCGACGGCTGGATCTTGCTGCAGGACTCGCTGCCCGCACGGTGACCAGCCTGGCTGCGATCCGCTCGCAGTACGAGGAAGCTGCGGCCTCCGGGCGCGGCCCCCGGGATCGCGCCCGGGTACTCAACGAGCTCGCAGAAACCGCAAGAGGGGCGGGCGACAACGGCTACAAAATGAGCCTCAACAGCTATGTGCTGGCCGCCCGCCTCGAACAGGTCGCGGCGGCGGCGTCGGAGCGGCTGATCGCCATGAGCGATGGCCGATACACCCTGCAGCACACAGACGCCAAGGCAGCCCGGGGCGCGAAATCAGGCCTGGGACTGGAAGTGGTGGATGAGTGGACTGGCCAGCGGCGGGACACCGCAACCCTGTCCGGCGGGGAGTCGTTCATGGCTTCGCTCGCGTTGGCCCTGGGGCTCGCGGACGTGGTCCAGCAGGAGGCCGGCGGTGTGGACATCGAGACCTTGTTCGTGGATGAGGGCTTCGGAAGCCTTGATGAGCAATCCCTTGAGCAGGTCATGGATGCGCTGGAGGGACTGCGCGACGGCGGCAGGGTAGTGGGGCTGGTCAGCCACGTTGCGGAGATGAAGCAGAGAATCAGCAGCCAGCTGCAGGTAATCAAGAACCGGAACGGTTCCACCGTTCGAATCGTCGACGCCGCGGCCGCCTAGGCACCGGTTTTGGGGCGCTTCGTCGTGTATGGGCCCGCTTGAGCAGGCGCAGCCGTCCGGTAGACTTGGAGGGTTACACCGGGTCGCGCGCATCGGGAGGAGGGACGATGCGCACCATTCAGCGAACCCGGAATCATGAACTCCTCCCCACAGAAGTCCGCGGCGAACACCGCCCTTAAGCCGCACCCTGAATTTCCTTCCGCGCCGCAGTCGGCACTGCCCCTGTCGGCCGCGCCGCGCCGTTCGCGTCTGCCTGGCCGCTTCGCCCGCTTGCCCGAACTCGCAGGCCGGAACTTCCTCCCATTGGGTCTCTTCGCTAGGTTGCCACTCGCGATGCTGACCGTTGGCACCCTCACCCTTGTCACAGCTGTCAGCCATTCTTACGCCATCGGTGGCCTGGCCGCCGGAGCGGTCGGCATTGGCTCGGCCTTGGGCGCGCCGGTGCTTGGCTCCCTTGCCGACCGCTCAGGCCAGCGCCCTGTGCTCCTCGTGGCCGCGGTTGTCAACGCCGTGACCGTCATCGCCTTGCTCGTGGCCGCCTACCTGACGCCCGATTTCAACGCCCCCACGGACGCGATTGCCATTTTGGTGACGGCTTTCCTGGCTGGAGCGAGTTGCCCTCAGGTGGGGCCCATGGCCCGTGTCCGTTGGATGGCCCTGACCACTAGGAACCTGAACACCAACGGTCCTGGAAGTGTGGCGTCCAGCCGCGCAGACCTGGACACCGCGTTGTCCTATGAAGGAACCGCGGACGAGGTCACGTTCGTCCTGGGGCCGGCGCTGGTCGGTATTCTTGCGAGCCTCGTAGCCCCCTGGCTTCCGCTCGCATTGGCGGCCGTCCTGACGGCCACGCTCGTGCCGTCCTTCGCCGTCCATCCCTCGCAGTTGGCCGTGGTGCCTGCAAAGCGCAAGGCGCGCGCCGCCGTCGGGAGCGTCCCTGCACAGCGGCAGTCAAGTGTCCGATCCGTGGCCTGGCTGAAGGTCGCCGTTCCGGTGCTGGCCATGGTCTGCATGGGTACTTTCTTTGGTGCAACCCAGAATGCGTTGAGCGCCTTCTCCGCCCAGTTCGCCACGGCTGAAATTGCGGGGCTGATGTATTCCGTCATGGGCCTGAGCTCCGCCGTCGCGGCGTTGTCCGTTGCCTATTGGCCGCAGCGCTTCGGGCTGGCCATCCGCTGGGTGCTCGCCGCGGCCGCGATGACGGCGTTCTCCCTACTGTTGTTCCTTCCCGCCGGGATCTGGCCGATGGTCATCGTTCTGTTGGTGCTCGGAATTCCCGTGGGACCGGTCATGGTGACGGTCTTCAGCATCGGGGGAGTCGTGGCACCGGCCGGCCGCATGGCGACCGTCATGACCGCCTTGGCTAGCGGCATCGTGGCGGGTACGGCGCTGGGCGCCTACGTTGCCGGCCAGTTGGCCCAGACGCAGGGTCCGGGCGCCGCATTTGTGGTTTCCACGTCCGCTTCCGGCGCGCTTTTGCTGCTCGGCATCGTTGCAGGACTGGTCCTCCGGCGCCGGCCAAACACGCAACCATAACGACGCCCGCTCACTTATGGGCCACTTTTGGGAAACCCTCGCTCAGATCATCTGAGCGCGCGTTTCAGGTTTTGGCCCTATAAGTGAGCGAGCGTCGGAAACAGGACGAACGCGCGCACCAATGGTGAAAAGCCCCACGAGTCCATCGGCGGGTCCTTACGCCAGCTGGGACTCTATCCGGGACGCGCTCGCTGCCAGTGCTTCGCCGACGGCGGCCTGGTCCTGTTCGCGGCGGATGTAGACGACGGCGATCGCGGCGGGCCGCCCGCCTGGCACCCGGATCGGGGCGGCCAAGGATGACAAGCCGGCGATGACTTCGTCGTGGCTCGCCGCATAGCCGAGCCGGCGCGCTTCTGCCGCTTCCGGACGATACGGCAGGCCCGGCGCGCGGGCGGCCCATTCTTCTTCGCTCATGGTGGACTGGATCGCGATTCCAGGCGCCCCGGTGTTCACGGGGTGGCGGGTGCCGGGATGCTGTGCCAGGGTCGCGGCTGAGTGTCGGGGCTCGACCGTGACCAGCGTGACGCAGTCCTGATGATCCCAGACCGCGACGAATGCCGTCATGTTCAGGGCGTTGGCAAGCTGGGTCAGTTCCGGTAGGGCGGCCGTCTGGAGGTCGCGGGAGACACCCCGGGCCAGCACCGCAAGGCCGGGACCTGGCTGAACTCGGCCGGCGTCGTCGCGCACCAGCAGGGAATGATCCTCCAGCGTGCGAAGGATCCGGTAGGCCACCGAGCGATGAACGCCCAGGGCGCCGGCGAGTTCTGCAATGGTCAATGGGCGCTCTGCTGCCGCCAGGATTTCCAGGGCCTGGATTCCGCGGGAGAGGGTCTGCGAAGGCGAGACCGTCGCCGTCGTGTCCTGCAGACTTTTTGCGGCGCTGGGAGACATCATGCGCTCCATCCTATGTTGGGGCCTAATGCGACCGGCCCGCCGTCTTGTGCTGTCACTCACAAGAGACTATGGTTCTGTATGAGAATTTGTTGTTCAAATATAGAACAAATTCACATATAGAACAATCGCTAGCCAGGAATCAACGATGATTGCCAAGTCCAGCCATAATGCGGAGCCCGGTCCCTTGAGCCGCACTTCGCGGCCGCGGGCACATCATTTCCGCGGCAGCCTGGGCCGCTTCGCCACAGGTGTCGCTATCGTGACGTTCGACGGCGCCACCAAGCGGCACGGTATCACCGTCAACTCTTTCACCGCCGTATCTATGGAACCGCCGCTGGTCCTGGTCAGCATCGCCCGCAACGCCAAAGCCCACGATGAGCTGGCCGGGCGCCCCTTCAGCGTCAATATTCTGGGTGCCGAACAGAAGCAACTCGCCCTGCATTTCGCGGGCCGACCCGGGCCCGAGCCCCTTTGGGTAGAAGGCGACACGGCGCCCCGGCTATCCAACGTCCTCGCTTATTTCGAATGCACGCCCTGGGCGGCTTACGACGGCGGAGACCACACCCTCTACGTGGGTGAAGTGGTGGACTTCAACTACCGCAGCGGCGACGCGCTCGCGTTCGCCAACAGCTCTTTCACCACTATCCCTGAAAGCCAATTGGGAATGGAGGATCTTCTGTAGTTGCCGGCGCCCGTCGACGCCGCATCCGTATGCCGTTTCAGCACAACCATCATTGGAGACAACCATGGGAATCCGGACCGGACAGCAGTACCTGGACAAGCTCAACTCGATGAACCCCCACGTCCTGATCGACGGCGAAATGGTCACCGGGAAGATCGCCGACCACCCGTCCTTCAGGAATGTGGCCCGCACGTACGCGAAGCTCTTCGACATGCAGCATGACCCGAAGTATGCGGACGCCCTCACCTACGAGTCCCCGACGACGGGTGACCGGGTGAACGCCTCGTTCCTGGTGCCGCGCACCAAGGAAGACCTCGAACATCGGCATGCGGCCATCCGCACTTGGGCGGAGTACTCCCTTGGGTTCCTGGGCCGGACGGGTGATTACATGAACGGCGCCCTTACGGCACTCGCGGCCGCAGAAAAATGGTTTGCCCAGGCCGATCCGATGTTCGGCGAAAACATCCGCAAATACTATGAGCATTGCCGCGAGAACGATCTCCTTGCGACGCACACGCTGATCCCGCCGCAAGTCAACCGTTCGGTGTCAGGTTCCGAACAGCTCGGCGGGCAACTCTCGGCCAGGGTCGTCGAGGAGCGGGAAGACGGCATTGTGGTCCACGGCGCACGTATGCTCGCCACCATCGCGCCGATCGCCGACGAGCTCCTCGTGTTCCCTTCGACGCTCCTTCGCTCGACGCCGGAAGATGCTCCCTACTCCTACGCGTTCGCCCTCCCGAACGATGCGCCGGGCATGCGTTACCTGTGCCGGACCTCGCTCTACAACGGCGGAGGCACCCACGACGAGCCGCTCGCCAGCCGCTTCGAGGAGATGGACGCCGTCGTCGTTTTCGACCACGTATTCGTTCCGAACGATCGCATCTTCATGCTCGGCCATCCCGAGCTGTGCAATGCCTTCTACTCCGAGACCGGCGCCGGGGCCCTCATGACCCACCAGGTGGTCACGAGGACCATCGCGAAGAGCGAGTTCTTCCTCGGCCTGGCCTCGGAGATTGCGGCGTCGATCGGGATTGACGGATTCCAGCACATCCAGGAAGACCTCGCGGAGCTGATCGAGACCGTCGAAATCGGCAAGGCCCTCATGGTTGCCGCGGAGGCCCAGGCAGCTCCAAGCCCGGATGGCGTGTTGTTGCCGCATTGGCCCACACTGAATGCGGCACGCAACTGGTACCCCAAGGTTGCCCAGCGGTTCCCCGCGATCATCCGGAAGTTCTCGGCGTCAGGCCTCATGGCCCTGCCGGGCGAAGCGGACGTAGCCAGCGAGGCATTGCCGGACATCGAGCTGTACCTGCAGGCGAAGACCCTGACCGGCCCGGAGCGCGTGCGCCTCTTCAAGCTCGCTTTCGATGCCAGCATTTCCGCGTTCGCCGGGCGCCAGGCCCTCTATGAGTACTTCTTCTTCGGCGACCCCGTCCGCATGGCTGCCGCCCTCGTGAACAGCTACGACCGCGAGCCGGCCCGCGCCCGGGTGCGGGAGTTCCTCGAGCGGAAGGACTGAACGCGCCACGGCGCGTCCGACGACGACGGCGAGCTATCGCCGTCGTCGTTCGCACTCCGACGCTCGCTCAGCTATGACGCGAAATTCTCCGACGCTCGCTCAGCTATGACGGGAAATTCATCGACGCTCGCTCGCGTTTGGCGCGAATCGCAACCCAGCGGCTTGCGAACTACCCCGCCTGCTCCAAAAGCCGCACCGCGTCGTCGTCGGTCAATTGTTCGAAGTGCTCGTAGAACGCGCCCACGGCATGGAATTTGCCCGGCGTGTGCAGGCACATCATGAAATCGCACACCCGGCTGATGGACGCTTGGGCTTCGAGGGATGACACGGGGACGGCGGTTACCACAGTCGCCGCGCCTCCCGCGCGGACGGCCTCGACGGCGGCGCGCATCGTTGCGCCCGTGGCGAGTCCGTCGTCGACAAGGACAACAGTCTTGCCCGAGAGATCGAAGCTGATACCCGGGTAGGTCTTCACTCGCCGCAGGAGTTCTCCGCGCTCGCGTGCCTCGACAGCGTCGAGCGAAGCCTGGGTGATTCGATGCCGAAGCATGCGTTCGGCGAGGGGCCGGTTGAGGATGCGGACGATCCTGCCGTTGGACCAGGCGAGGGCGCCGAACGCAGTTTCCTCGCGGCCCGGGATGCCGAGTTTACGTACCAGCATGGCGCCGTATGGCTGGTGGAGCTCGACGGCGGCAGCGGCCGCCACGGGGACTCCACCGCGGGCGAGGCCCAGCAAGATGGTGTCCGGGCGATGCCGGAGCTGCGGGAGCCCTGCTGCCACGCGGCGTCCGGCGTCCGCACGGTCCTTGAAGCGCATGCCCATTCGTCTCACTTCCACGTCATCCAGCGCTGAATCAAGCCTACCTTTGTTGCCGGGACCGCTCTGCGCTGCCACGATGGGCCATGTGAACAAGCCGATCGGTTACTGGACCAAACGCCTGGACGCCGCTTTGGAGGCGCACCTGGACAGCACCTTGGCGAGGTTGAAACTCAGCCGGAGGCAGTGGCAGACGCTCAACGTCCTGGCCGAGACAACCATCAGCCCCGAGGATCTTGACGGAATACTCAACCCTTTTTGGGGCGGCGACACGCGACGTCGCGAAAACGAACTCGCCGCCCTGGTGGGCCGCGGCATGATCATCATGGTGGACGATCGCCTCAGCCTCAGCGAACTCGGCCACGCAAAACATACGGAAGCCCAAAAGCTCGTTGAAGAATCCCGGCGGGACCTCTCGATGGGGATCGGTATCGACGAATACGCCATGGCCGTCAGCGTGCTGGAGCGCATGACGCTCAACGCGGAGCGGCTGGCGGGTTAAGGCAGCCGCTCCGCCACTATCAGCCGCTCCGCCACCGCCTAGACGCCGAGGAACGCCACCGCAGCGTCCTTGAAAACCCGGCTGGTCACGGCGTTGCTGTGGTTCCGCCCCGGTACGAGCAGTTGCTCAACCATGCCCCCGGCATGGGAAGCGATCGAAGCGAGCTCCGGCATGGTGACGGCGCGCTCGTCCTTGTCGCCGGCCACCAGGAGCATCGGCATGTGGGGCACGGCTTCGGCAGGATCGAAGGGTTCGCCCTTGATGGCCTCGATGAGCGACAAGAGCGCAAAAAGATCGTTGCTCGGCAAGAGCTGTGCCATTTTGAGCAACCCTGCCGTGGACTCGTCTTCAATGGGTGTGCCGTCCGCGAGGTAGCGCTGGGCTGCTCCGAGATCGAACGACGCCAGGGGGTCTTCCTTGTTCGGGCCCCCCAACACCAGCCGGTGCACGAGTTCGGGCTGGGTTGCCCCGAATTCCCAAGCGAGCCGGGAGCCCAAAGAGTAGCCGATGACGTCGAGCCCGCTGGTAGGGTCACCGGCGCGCACGGGGCGCGCACCGGCGTCGGCGACTATCTGGAGCAGGTCCGCGCGGATCCGGCTCGGCGAGTAGGAGTCCAGGTCCTCGGGCGAGCTGCTCTGGCCGTGCCCTGGAAGGTCCACGGTGATGACACGCCGGCCCGCGGACTTGAGGGTGGAAATCCAGCCTGTGTCGCCCCAATTGAGTTTGGTGGACGAGGAGAAACCGTGCAGCAGCAGCACGGGGCGCAATCCGGCGTCGGTCCCTTCGGCAGGCTCATGGACTTCCACGAACAGATGCGGATCTGTCCCTTCCACAGTGTGGATGTGCTCTTCCTTGTGCCTGCCGCTCATGGTGTCAGTCCTCATCAAGTACGGCGCTCAGGCGGACCCGGCGCTTCGGTGCGTCATCCTTGGGAACGGTGCCCACGATACCGGCAGTATTATCCGGCACCTCGAACACCACCAGCGGTTCACCGACGTTGATGGTCTCGCCCGGCGCTCCGTGGATACGGATCACTTTACCCGCCTGCGGGCTCGGCAACTCGAGGGCGGATTTACTCGTTTCCAGCTCCACGAGCGGCTGGTTCCGTTCCACCTGGTCGCCGGGGGAGACGAGCCAGTCCAGGACGGTCGCTTCGATGAGGCCTTCGCCAAGATCGGGCAGGGGGAAGCTGATTTCAGCCACGTCGATACTCCAGTACTCGTTGGATCCCCAGGAGGATGCGGTCAATGTTCGGAATGTATTCGTCCTCCAGGTCGCCGGAGGGATACGGCACATCGAAGCCGGTGACCCGTTCGACGGGCGCCTTGAGCGTGTCGAAGCAGCTTTGCGTGATCAGCTGGGCCACTTCGGCCCCCAGCCCGGAGGTCAGCGGAGCCTCATGCACGACGACGGCGCGCCGCGTCTTTCCGACGGAAGTCGCCAGTGCTTCGGCATCGATCGGCTTGAGCCAGCGCAGATCGAGGACCTCGACCTCGATTCCGTCTTCCGCGGCGAGTTCGGCAACCTGCAGGCACCGGGCAACCATGGCACCCCAGGCTACGAGGGTCAGGTGGCGGCCCGGCCGGACAACGCGGGCGCCGGTGAGGGTACCGCCGTCGGAGGCGTCCACGTCGCCCTTTTGCCAGTACCGGGACTTCGGTTCCATGAAGATCACCGGGTCAGGCCGCGAGGCGGCGTACTTGAGCAGGTGGTAGGCATCGTGCGGGTCCGACGGCGAGACCACCTTGAGCCCCGGAACGTGCGCGAAGAGTGCCTCGAGGCTTTCGCCATGGTGTTCGGGGGCGCGGATGCCGCCGAAGCTGGGTACGCGGAGCGTGATCGGCATCGGAAGCTTGCCCCGGCTGCGGTAGTTCATCCGGGCGATCTGGCACACGATCTGGTTGATGGCGGGATACGCGAAGCCATCGAACTGCACCTCCGGAATGGGGTGGAAACCGGCCATGGCCAGGCCCACCGACATCCCCAGGATGCCCGATTCCGCGAGCGGCGTGTCAAAGACCCGGGATTCTCCGTGCTTGGCCTGCAGTCCGTCGGTGATGCGGAAGACCCCGCCCAATCGGCCGCAGTCCTCGCCGAAGACCACCGTCTTCGGATCGGCCGAGAGGATCTCGTCCAGGGCGCGGTTGAGTGCCTGCTGCATGGAAAGCTTGACGGACTGGTTCTCTGTGGCTGCCCTGGCTTCGAGGGTGGCTGTGGTGCTTTCAGACATGTTCTGACTCCTCGCGCCAACGGGTGGCCTGGTTTTCAAGGGCGGGGGTGGTTTCCTGGAAGACGAAATCGAACATCTCGTTGCCGGGCCGGGGCCCGAGGGCTTCGATTCCGATGCGGATGGCTTCTTCCTCTGCCCGGGCTGCTTGGTTGGCGGCGGTGAAGAACGCCTCGTCGGCTACGCCTTCGGCCAGCAAACGCTTGCGGAGGCGTTCCAGCGGATCCTCGCCGGCGTCGATGCGCTCGTCGTCGAGGCTCCTGTAGCGGCCGGGATCGTCGGCGGTGGAATGCGGACCCCGGCGGTAGGTCATGGCTTCGACCACAACCGGACCCTTTCCTGCGCGGCAGTGGGCGAAGGCGTTGCGGGTGGCCTCGTGGACGGCGACCACATCGTTGCCGTCCACCTGGATGCCCGGGATTCCGTAGCCCGCGGCTCGGGCAGCTACCGAACCGCCGGCCACCTGCCGCTCGGTGGGCACGGAAATCGCCCAGCCGTTGTTCTGGATGAAGAAGACAACAGGTGCCTTCATCACGGCGGCAAAGTTCATGGCCTCGTGGACATCGCCCTGGGAGGACGCGCCATCGCCGAAGTAGCTGAGGGCCACTCCGTGCCCGCCGCTCAGGGTCTGGCCGTGGGCCCAGCCGACGGCATGAAGCACCGAGCCTGCCACGACGGCCTGGATGGGCGCGAGGCCGCTTGCCAGGGGATCGTACATGCCGCCGTGCCACGTTGCTTTGTGGGTGGACAGGTACGCCACCATGTCCACGCCCATGGTCCTGGCGACACCCATCTCGCGGTACGTCGGGAAGGCGAAGTCGCGGGCAGTGTCGAGGGCGTAGGCGCTGCCGACCTGGGCGGCTTCCTGGCCGAGTTCCGGAGCGTAGCCGGGGATGATTCCCTGGCGCTGCCAGGCAACGGCCGAGGTATCGAGGTATCGAACGGCAGCCATCAGGGAATAGAGCTCCCTGAGCTGTCCGGGGGACAGGGGTGCGGCGTCGGCTGCGGCCACGACGGGAAGAGATGAGTCCATGGACGTGACCGTAGTCACTGTTCGGAACGTAGGCAATCCGCCTATTCGGGGCTAGTCAAACTGCCATAGACTGCCAGCTTTCCCCTGGGGACACATAGCAATTTGCGCACCTCCCAACTAACTCCCCACCGCCACCCTCGCCTCGCAAGCTCGGCCAGGGAACCCCGGCGGCGTGGGCCCTGCAGTTGTTGTCGTTATGAGGGCTCAAAACGACATCAACTGCTAGTTGGTTGGTCAGCTTAGGCGTTTCGTGCGGACTTCACCTTGGCGCCGATCCGGCAGGCAACGGCGATGCACGCGATCAACAGGAACGTGCCGATCAGCTGACCGGCGCTCTCGGCATTCGAGAAGCCCACCACGAAGATCAGGGCAAGCAACGCCAGTCCGAATACCGTAAGGAAGGGGAATCCCTTCATGCGAAGCGGCAGTTCGGTTCCTTCGCGGTCGGCGCGCCGGCGCAGGATGAACTGGGACACGAGCGCAGTTCCCCAGACTACGAGGCACGTGGACCCGACAAGGTTGAGCAGGGCGGGGAGTACGTGGTCCGGGAACAGCAGTTCCAGGATGGTGGCGATGAAGCCGAATGCAACGGAAACCCCGACGGCGGCCATGGGCACCTGGGCGCCGCGCAGCCGTGACAGGAAGGCAGGTGCTTCGCCGCGTTCAGACAAGGAGAAGACCATGCGTGAGGCGCCGTAGAGGTTTGCGTTGAGCGCGGAAAGCAATGCCACGACGGCGACGAGCGTGATGGCAGCGCCGGCTCCCGGGATGCCGGCAAGGTCCAGGACGCCGGCGAACGGCGACTTCAAGCCTTCGGAATCGGAGGGCAGTACTGCTGCAATGACGAAGACCGAACCAATGTAGAAGACCAGGATGCGCCACACCACCGTGCGGATGGCTTTGCCGACGCTGTGTGCCGGGTTCTGCGTCTCCGCAGCAGCCACGCTCACGATTTCGGTGCCCCCGAAGGCGAAAATCACTACGAAGAGGGCTGCGGCAATTCCGGACCAGCCGGACGGTGCAAAGTTGCCGGTCAGGTTTGCGAGGCCGGGGGAAGCTACGCCGGGCAACCAGCCGAACAGCAAAGCTGCGCCGATGGCGAGGAAAGCGACAATGGCCGCGACCTTCAGGATGGCGAACCAGAATTCGAACTCACCGAAGTTCCGGACCCCGGCAAGGTTGATCGCGGTAAATGCCACCATGAATACCAACGCCAGCGCCCACACAGGAATGACTGGCCAGACGGAGAAGAGCAGCCCTGCTGCGCCGAGTGCCTCCGCGGCGATGACCACTACCAACTGCAGCCACCAAAGCCAGCCGACCGTGGACCCGGCCGTCCTGCCCATGGCCTTTTCCGCGTACACCGAGAAGGCGCCGCTGTTCGGGTTGGCGGCTGCCATCTCGCCTAGGGCCCACATCACCACGATGATCAAGGTGCCCGCCACAAGGTAGGAGATGAGCACTGCCGGGCCGGCGGCGTGGATTCCGGCGCCCGAACCGAGGAAGAGTCCCGCGCCGATGGCGCTGCCCAAGCCCATCATGGTGAGCTGGCGCGGCTTCATCGAGTGGCCAAGGCCTCGCGAAGGAATGGAGGGTCGAACAGCGGTGGACTTCGTTGTCATTCGTGTTTGCCTTCTTGTGGATGGTTTGTTCGCTGGTCCTCGTAGGACTTATCGAATTTACCGCTTCCGGATGAAAGTGGCGAAAAACACTCGTGAGAGGATGGTTACAAGCTGGAGTGGCATCTGGGCGTGAAGCGCCGATTTGTACATCCCCTTGGGCGGAAGCAGGAAAAACTGATGGTTGTGGACGAGTTGGATGCCAAGATTGTCCGATTTTTCACAGACTCCCCGCGGGCGTCCGTTCTGGAGGCATCGAGGGTCTTGAAGGTCGCCCGTGCCACGGTCCAGTCGCGGCTGGACCGGATGGCCGAGCGCGGAGTGGTGGCTCCCTGGGTTCCGCAGCCCGATCCTGCCGGCTTCGGCTATCCGGTGGTCGCCTTCTGCTCGCTGACCATCAACCAGGACCTGGGGCACGACGCCGTCGTCGAAGCTTTGGCAGCGATCCCTGAACTCATTGAGGTCCACACCGTTTCCGGTAGTTCGGATCTCATGGTGCGGGTGGTGGGCAAGTCGAACTCGGACCTGCAGCGCGTGCTGGACAAGCTCATCGCCACCAAGACCGTGCTCCGGTCGTCCTCGGTGATCGTGCTGAATACGCATTTCCAAGGCCGCACTTTGCCCCTCCTGGAAGCTGCCGCCAAGGAGAACGCGGGCTGAAACATTTGGACACTGTCCGCCGACAGTCGTACCATTAGTTCTAGTCATTTTGACTATAACTAGTTTTCTGATCCCTACGGCAAAGAAGCGGGGTGAATACCGTGTACGCCACCTCCGCGAATGTCGCAGAGCGCAGGCTCGCGCCGCCGTCGTTGGCCATATCGACGGTGATCTTCGCCCTCCGCCCCAGTGAAAGCTCCGGCCGCCCCACGCTGTGGTTGCCTCTGGTGCGCCGCATCCGCGAACCGTTCAAGGACATGTGGGCATTGCCCGGCGGACCGCTCCAGCACGACGAATCCCTCCAGGATGCCGCGTCCCGCAACCTGCGCGAAACCACGGGGCTGGCTCCCCAATACCTCGAACAGCTCTACGCTTTCGGCGGCCTGCACCGCTCGCCCGCCCAGCGGGTCGTGTCGATTGTCTACTGGGCCCTGGTACAGCCCACGGAAGCCGCCCTGGCCGACGAATCCGAGAACGTCCGGTGGTTCCGGGCCGATAGGCTCGCGGAATTGGCCTTCGACCACAACGCGATTGTGGACTACGCCTTGTGGCGGCTGCGCAACAAAATGGCCTACGGGTCCATCGCCTATCACTTGCTGGGTGAATTCTTCACCCTGGCACAGGTCCGCGAAGTCTACGAGGCTGTCCTGGACCGTCAGCTGGATCCGGCAAACTTCCGCCGGCAAATCAAGGGAACACCGGAAATCGAGGAAACCGGTGAATACCTCCAGGGCGGAAAACACCGCCCGCCCCGCCTCTACCGCTTCACCGGCACGCCCGGACTCGGGCCAGACAACAGGAGTACACCATGAGCAGCGTCAATACAGCTATCCAGCTGATCACCCGGGAAGAAGCCGAAAACGGCCGTTCCGCGGCCGGGTCGACGTGCAGCCCCGCTCTGGCCAAGGGCCCCTGGGAGTACGACCTCGCCGAAGCCCTCGCAGGCATCCCCGCTTACGGTCCCGGTGCGTCCAGCGCCGACGACGCTCCGAAGGCCACGCCCCGCCAAGGCCAGTTGCCCGAAGAGTACAAGCTGGCCAGCGACGCCGAGCTCGACGCCCGGATCCGTACCGCCAAGGAGACGCTGGGGGACCGGGCTGTCATCCTGGGCCATTTCTACCAGCGCGACGAAGTTGTCCAGTACGCGGATTTCGTGGGCGACTCCTTCCAGCTCGCCAACGCTGCCCTGACCAAGCCCGACGCCGAGGCCATCATCTTCTGCGGTGTTCACTTCATGGCCGAAACAGCCGACATCCTGTCCAGCGCAGACCAAGCCGTGATCCTGCCGAACCTGGCCGCCGGCTGCTCCATGGCCGACATGGCGGACGAGGATTCGGTGGAGGAATGCTGGGAGCAGCTCGAGGAGCTCTTCGGGACCGCCCCCGATTCCGAAGGCCGTGCCCCGGTCGTCCCGGTGACCTACATGAATTCCTCGGCCGCATTGAAGGCCTTCTGCGGACGCAACGGCGGCATCGTCTGCACGTCCTCCAACGCCAAGACGGTGCTCGAATGGGCCTTCGAACGCGGCCAGCGGGTCCTCTTCTTCCCTGACCAGCACCTGGGCCGCAACACGGCCAAGGCGCTAGGCGTCCCGCTGGAGCAGATGCCCATGTGGAACCCGCGCAAGGAACTCGGCGGAAACGACGAACAGACCCTGCTGGATTCCCGCGTCATCCTCTGGCACGGTTTCTGCTCCGTCCACAAGCGTTTCAACGTGGGCCAGATCGAGAAGGCACGCGCCGAATTCCCGGGCGTGAACGTCATTGTGCACCCTGAGTGCCCCATGGAGGTTGTTGACGCGGCAGACGGCGCAGGCTCCACGGACTTCATCAAGAAGGCCATCGCCGCCGCGACCGAGCCCACCACTTTCGCGATCGGCACCGAGATCAACATGGTGAACCGCTTGGCCGCGGAGAACCCGCAGCACACCATCTTCTGCCTCGACCCGGTGATCTGCCCTTGTTCCACGATGTACCGCATCCACCCCGGCTACCTCGCCTGGGTGCTCGAGGAACTGGTGGAGGGCCGCGTGGTCAACCGCATTACTGTGGACGATTCGGTCAAGGACAACGCCAAGATCGCCCTTGAACGCATGCTCGCAGCTCGGCCGCTCTAGGCCACATCCCGTACCAACCAGTCGAATCGAGCCTCACATGACTGCAGAACGCATTCCCGGCGCCCCGGCGCGGCGGCGGCTCGTCGTCGTCGGGAGCGGCATCGCCGGCCTCTACTCCGCGCTGCTGGCCGCCGAGGCCGGTGCGGAGGTCGTCCTGCTCAGCAAGGGCGCGCTCGCGGACAGCAATACCTTCTTCGCCCAGGGCGGGATTTCGGCAGTGCTGGACGAACCGGCCCCCGGCGATACCGTCGCCGCGCACATCACGGACACCCTCACAGCCGGCGCGGGCCACTGCGATGAGGAGGCCGTGCGGGTTCTGTGCTCCGAAGCTCGCCTCGACATCAGGGGGCTGGAGCGTTTCGGCGTCCGTTTCGACGCGGACGACGACGGCGATCCCGCCTTGGGGTTCGAAGCCGCCCACTCCGCGCCAAGGATTCTCCACGCCGGTGGAGACGCCACGGGTGCCGGGGTGGCGAACGCACTCATCCTGGCAGTCCTTGACGCACAGGACGCCGGGAAGATCCAGGTGCTGGGACATTCACAGGCGACGTCACTGATCCAGTCCGAGCGTCGCGTGACGGGCGTTGAATTCCTGCGCAACGGCCGCCTTGAGAGCGTATTCGGCGATGCCGTGCTGCTGGCCACCGGCGGGGCGGGGCAGCTGTTCGCCCAGACCACCAACCCCTTGGTGGCAACGGCTGACGGACTCGCGCTCGCATGGCGGGCAGGCGCGGAGCTCGCGGACCTGGAGTTCTTCCAATTCCACCCCACGAGCATGGTCCTCTCCGCTGCAGGAAAACCGGCTCCCTTCGGCGCCGATCCGCTCCTCATTTCCGAAGCCGTCCGCGGCGAAGGCGCCATCCTGGTGGACGCGAACGGCGAACGGTTCATGCCCCGCTACCACCCCGACGCCGAACTGGCGCCGCGCGACGTCGTCTCCCGCAGCATCGCCCTCCACCTTGCGTCACTTGGTGATCCCAACGGCCACGTCTTCCTTGACGCCCGGACCGTGGAAGCGAACAAGGGGAAAGGCTTCCTTGAGAAACGCTTCCCCACGCTCAGCGCCCGGACCCGCGAAGCCGGAGTCGACTGGACCCTTGAGCCAGTTCCGGTCGCCCCTGCCGCCCACTACTGGATGGGTGGGGTGGTCACGGATCTCCACGGCCGGACGTCTGTACCTGGCTTGCTTGCCGCCGGCGAAGTTGCTTGTACCGGGGTGCAGGGCGCCAATCGCTTGGCTAGTAACTCGCTGCTCGAAGGGCTGGTCTTTGGACGGCGGGCTGTTGAAGGGTTCCTTGGGTGGGCGCCGCCGAACGGCGGGGGGACCGACTCGCTAGTTCCCTCGGCGCCTGCGCTCCGGTCTCTCGCCGGCGAACGCCTCGCAAGCTCGGCGGCCGGCGTGGACCTCCACGCAACAACGGCGCTTTCGGGAACCACCGAGCCGACCGGGGCGCTCGTGTGGCAGCCTGAGCTCGTTCCGGAGCCCTTCAGCCGGGCCGCCCTTCGGCGGTTGATGACTGCCAAAGCCGGGGTGCTTCGGACCGGGGGGTTGCTGCGGGAGGCCGCTGAGGCACTCAACGCTTGGGCCGACGTCGTGCTTCCTGAGAATGTGCCGGACTCGGTGGATTCCGTGGTTCACGAGGATGCCAATTTGCTCCTGGCTGCGCAGTTGTTGGTGCGGGCTGCGGGGGCGCGGCGGGGGTCGTTGGG